>JBEBWU010000050.1:0-8689 GCA_040391985.1 Entomomonas sp.
TTACAGGTGCGTTACCCTGTTGCAGAGATTCCTATTGTGCAACTATCATTAAAGAAAGGTTTGGATCCGCAGACTCATATTAATTTAGGTAAGGTACTGGCGCCTTTACGTAAAGAAGGAGTATTAATTGTAGGAAGTGGTATGAGTTATCATAATTTAGGTGTTTGGAGTGGGGAGTTAGCTACTATGGCCTCGCAAGCATTTAATGAATGGTTAATAACAACACTTGAAGAAGACGATATAGATAAGCGTAATAGGTTGTTAGAGCATTGGCAGGATGCTCCTTATGCCCGTATAGCGCATCCTAGGGAAGAGCACTTATTACCATTAATGGTAGCAGTGGGAGCAGGTGATAGCGATAAAGGACATTGTATTTATTCTGGTAAGGTAAGAGAGTTATCTTTTTCAGCATTTCGCTTTGGTTAGTTTTAATAGTCAGTATGAAAATACTTGGCTTAAAGCTTGATCTGAGCTACTATGCGCGCTTTAGTCAATAGTTATGGGAAACTTTCCATGCCCAAACATAAAGTAGTTTATCCTGGAACCTTTGATCCTATTACCTGTGGACATGTGGATATTGTTGAGCGTGCGGCGAGGATGTTTGATCATGTTGTTATTGCTGTTGCTGAAAGTCCAAAAAAGAAGCCGTTATTTTCTTTAGAAGAGCGTGTATCTTTAGCTAGAGAAGTGACCAAGCACCTTGATAATGTCGAAGTTAGAGGTTTTTCTTGTCTATTAGCACACTTTATGTGTGAGCAAGGAATTAGTACTTTAATCAGAGGGTTACGTGCTATTTCTGATTTTGAGTATGAATTTCAGTTAGCTAATATGAATAGAGCCTTAGTTCCTACTTTGGAAAGTCTATTTTTAACTCCATCTGAAAAGTTTTCTTATATTTCTTCTACGTTTGTTAGAGAAATTTCTTCCCTCGGTGGCGATATTAGTAAGTTTGTACCACCAGAAGTCGAGAAGGCTCTAAAAGTGAAGTTTTCTCAGTAGTTTATGTTAAAATAACATGGTCTTGAAGTAAGTTATCAACTTAAAGTTGATAGGAGTTGTTATGTCATTAATCATTACTGATGACTGTATCAATTGTGATGTGTGTGAGCCTGAATGCCCTAATGAAGCCATTTCTCAGGGCGAAGAGATTTATGTAATAGATCATAATCGTTGTACAGAGTGTGTTGGTCATTATGATGAGCCGCAATGTCAGCAAGTATGTCCAGTAGATTGTATACCGCTTGATCCTGATAATCAGGAAACAAAAGAACAGTTAATGGAAAAGTATATTAAGTTAACTGAAAAAGCTTAGCTGTTTATTTAAGCGATCATTGTTATGATCGCTTGTCTTGTTGTTTTTCTTCTGCCCATAATTTTATTGGTTGTCCATTTTCAGGCCATAGTTGCAACTGTTGAATGTCTGAAAAATCCCAAGATTTAGTAGTTTTTAAAGCATTTAAAAAGCGTTGTTCTTGTTCCATTAATGCAGGAGCACAATCTTTTTTAGTGACGCTAATAGCGTTGTCAAAAGTGAGTTTGTTTCCTTGTAGTTGATAGTTGGTAGACCAATAGTTACAACCTGCTAAACCATAGGCCTTATTATCTTGATCTAGAACGATATTAAGGTAACTGTAATCCATTAGTGGTCGTTCGCCAATCCATTCCACTCGATAGCTTGTTTGTAGCTGTAATGTGGGTGATAAAACTTGTTTATTTTGCATAGATGAACAAGCACTCATGGTAATCATGAGTAAAAGTAATAGTCTTGTCATAAATCGTATCCTTTAATTTTTATAAATAATATTTAACTATTATATAGTTAGGTCAGTTGTCATAGTTTATTAGACTAATGGCTAATATTAAAATAATATTATCTTTAGCTTTTTTTATTGAGTTAGGGTAGAGTAATAATACTGAGTTTGTATGGAGCTTGGAAGTCGCCTAATGACAGTTCTTACAGTTCGTTTGAATGACTTGTATAACTCCTTGCACTCAGTTATAGAAGTGCGCATTAATTCGTTAGTGTGGCGTAAAGTTTGTATAGTTTCAAGGAGTTTAGGCATGTCTAACCGTCAAAACGGTACTGTCAAATGGTTTAATAATGAAAAAGGCTTTGGCTTTATTTCTCAAGACACTGGTCCAGATTTATTCGTTCATTACCGTGCTATTGAAGGCACAGGTTTTAAATCGTTAAAAGAAGGGCAAAAAGTTAGCTTCGTTGCTACTGAGGGTCAAAAAGGAATGCAAGCTGACCAAGTTCAACTTATTAGCTAATTTGTATTACCTACATTTGCATAGTATTTAAAGCCTCCTTTTTAGGAGGTTTTTTTATGGCTGAACTAAAAAAGAACATTTAATCATTTATTTTGTCAGTTTACTGAAATTTTATTATTAGGGGCTTGACATAATCCTTCTAGATGAGAATAATAACGCCCTCTTTAATGGCAACGTAGCTCAGTTGGTTAGAGCACGGCATTCATAATGCTGGGGTCGGTGGTTCAAGTCCACTCGTTGCTACCATATTTAAAGCCTTCTTTTATTAAGAAGGTTTTTTATTTTGTACTCTGTTATTTTTTTGTAGGCATACCTAATTTTTAGGTATGCCTTTTTTATGACAAATAAATATTACTATATAGCCGTATAACCACCATCTACCAAATAATAAGCACCTGTAATAAAAGAAGCATCATCAGATAATAAGAAGCGTACTAAGTGAGCTACTTCCTCAGAAGTTCCTAAACGATTTAGAGCATGTTTAGATTCTATATCTGCTACATTTTCTGCAGGTAATGCTTGAATAAGAGGGGTTGCAATATAACCTGGGCCAACTACATTAACACGCAAGTTTTTAGTGCCATAATCAACAGCGGCAGATTTGGTAAGTCCCACTACGGCATGTTTAGCAGCCATGTAAGCAGGATCATTAGGTACCCATACGCAACCTGCAATAGAGGCAACATTTACAATGGCTCCACCACCCGCTTCAAGAATAGCAGGAATTTGATAGCGCATGCCATACATGACACCATTAAGATTGATATTGATAACTTTTGCCCAGTCTTCAATGGGCAGTTCACCTAGCGGTTTACCTGCACCTGGAATACCTGCATTATTTACGGCTAAGTGGAGAGCACCATAGGTTTTTTGTGCATATTCAACTCCAGCTTGATTAGCTTCTACACTAGAAACGTCTTGTTGGAAGGCGCTAGCAGTACCTCCAGACGCATTAATCATAGTGACTGTTTGTTCGGCATTGGCAAGGTTAATATCAGTAACTACTACCTTAGCACCATAGTTAGCAAGTTCTATAGCAATGGCTCTACCTAATCCTGAACCGCCACCTGTTACTAATGCAACTTTATTGGTTAATTTATTCATGTGCATATCCTTTTATAAATTGATAGTTACCATCATGTTTGTTTTATACATGAGAGGATTACATTCACTATAGTAAGGCAAATTAACCATTATTTAATAAATATTATGTAACTTATTCTTGATGACTAAACTTGAAGCCTTACTAATTTATCCCCATATAGATGGAATAATGATTTATTCATCAGATTGGAGGGTTTTCCTTTGACCACTATCGTTTCTATTCGCCGTAATGGCAAAGTGGTTATGGGCGGCGATGGTCAAGTTTCTTTAGGCAATACTATAATGAAAGGTAATGCTAAGAAAGTACGCCGTTTATATCATGGACAAGTTATAGCAGGTTTTGCTGGTGCTACCGCAGATGCTTTTACCTTATTTGAGCGTTTTGAAGCGCAGTTAGAAAAGCATCAAGGGCATTTGGTTAGAGCCGCTGTAGAGTTAACTAAAGATTGGCGTACGGATCGTTCCTTAAGCCGTTTAGAAGCTATGTTAGCAGTGGCTAATAAAGATGCTTCACTTATTTTAACGGGCAATGGTGATGTGTTAGACCCTGAAGATGGTTTAATTGCTATGGGGTCAGGTGGCCCTTATGCACAAGCAGCAGCTAAAGCATTACTGATGCACACAGATATGTCAGCTAGAGAAATTGCTGAAACTGCATTAAATATTGCAGGTAGTATTTGTATTTATACAAACCAGAATTTAGCTATTGAAGAACTTGACTGTAATTAAAACAAATTAATAGTAAAACTATTAATAAGGATATGGAGTTATAAGATGTCCATGACACCCCGCGAAATTGTTCATGAACTAGATCGTTTTATTATCGGTCAGGATGAAGCAAAGCGAGCAGTAGCCATCGCATTACGTAATCGTTGGCGTCGTATGCAGCTACCTGCTGAGTTAAGAGCAGAAGTAACACCTAAGAATATTTTAATGATCGGCCCTACAGGGGTTGGTAAAACTGAAATTGCTCGTCGTTTAGCACGGTTAGCTAATGCACCTTTTGTAAAAGTAGAAGCTACTAAGTTTACTGAGGTGGGATATGTTGGTCGTGATGTTGAGTCGATTATTCGTGATTTAGCTGATGCGGCTATAAAAATGCTACGTGAGCAAGAAATACAACGTGTTAATCATAGAGCTGAAGATGCAGCAGAAGAACGTATTCTAGATGCCTTACTAACACCTGCTCGTTCTGCAAATAGCGGTTTTGAACAAGAAGCTGCTGCTGGAAGTGACTCTAATACTCGTCAATTATTCCGTAAACGTCTACGTGAAGGTCAATTAGATGATAAGGAAATTGAAATAGAAGTAGCTGCTGTACCAGTAGGTGTTGAGATTATGTCGCCACCAGGTATGGAGGAAATGACCAGTCAATTACAAAACTTATTCTCTGGAATGAATAAGGGTAAGCGACAAATGCAGAAGTTAAAAATTAAAGATGCTCGTAAAATTCTTCGTGATGAAGAAGCTGCAAGTATGGTTAATGAAGAAGAATTAAAGGCCAAAGCTTTAGAAGCTGTTGAGCAAAATGGCATCGTTTTTATCGATGAAATTGATAAAGTGGCTAAGCGTGGTAATGTTGGTGGTGCTGATGTTTCTCGTGAAGGTGTACAGCGTGACCTATTACCTTTAATTGAAGGTTGTACTGTTAATACCAAGCTAGGTATGTTAAAAACAGACCATATTCTGTTTATTGCTTCTGGTGCTTTCCATTTAGCTAAACCAAGTGATTTAGTTCCTGAGTTACAAGGTCGTTTACCAATACGGGTAGAGTTAAAAGCGTTAACACCTAATGATTTTGAACGTATTTTAACGGAGCCACATGCTTCATTGACTAAACAGTATGTTGAACTCTTAAAAACTGAGGGTTTAAATATAGAGTTTAAAGAAGATGGTATCAAACGTATTGCTGAAATTGCTTGGCAAGTGAATGAAAAGACGGAAAATATAGGCGCCCGTCGATTACATACCTTGTTAGAAAGGTTATTAGAGGAAGTGTCTTTTAGTGCAACAGATTTAGCCACTAAAGATGATAAGCCTATAGTACTTGATGCAGCTTATGTGAATGAGCATCTAGGTGAGTTAGCTCAAGATGAAGATTTATCTCGCTATATCCTCTAATTAGTAAATACAGACCATCGTTTGATGGTCTGTAATTTATGCCAATCACATCATATTTATTATAAAAAACTGTAAATTTGACTTGTAACTTCTCAATAAATCAGTAGAATGCACCACACAGTTTTTTATTACCGATTAATGGCGACTCTATCGGTCCCCTCGCAATGATTAACTATCAACCTGGTCAGATCCGGAAGGAAGCAGCCATAGTAGTGAACTCATGTGCCGGGGTGCGGCTGATAGAGGAGCCACCTAAATTAAAAAAGCGCTCATTTGAGCGCTTTTTTTATGCCTAACTATTAACAACAAGCTTCATTTAATGTACTAGCCTGAGTAATACTGCTGTTGGCAGGAATGCTCTTAGTTAACCAAACATTACCACCCACTGTAGAACCTTTACCTATAGTAACTCGGCCTAAAATAGTGGCGCCTGCATAAATAACCACATCATCTTCTACAATAGGATGACGAGGGTAGCCTTTTTGTAAGTTACCTGACTCATCAGCAGTAAATCGTTTAGCACCTAAAGTAACGGCTTGATAAATACGTACTCGATTACCAATTACACAGGTTTCTCCAATAACCACACCTGTACCATGATCAATAAAGAAGCTTTCGCCAATGGTAGCGCCTGGATGTATATCTATGCCTGTGGCTGAGTGGGCTAACTCTGCTGTAATTCTCGCTAATAAGGTTAAACCAACCGTATAGAGATAATGAGCAAGGCGGTGGTAGATAATGGCTAATACACCTGGATAGCAAAGTAATACTTCATCTACACTACGGGCAGCTGGATCACCGTTATAGGCGGCAATAACATCTGTATCTAATAACTTACGAATATTGGGTAGTGCAAAAGCAAATTCTTGAACGATGGAGGTCGCTTGAGTATGAACGTCATCTATGGTTGTACCCTGATATTTTGCATTATAGCAAAGCTCAAGATAGGCCTGATTTTGTAGAGCGCTTAAAGCAGCATCCAAAGAATGACCGACATAGAAATCTTCACTTTCTTCTCTTAGGTCAGATGGGCCTAAACGCATAGGAAACAGGGCGCGAGTGATAGTGTCAATAATCTCACTCATGATAGATCGAGAAGGAAGTTCTCTCCCAGCGTTACGTGTCCTACCATGATTAGTACGCCACTCGTTTCGTACCTCTCGTAATTCACTTACTATTTTTTGTAAATTCCAAGAAGGCGTAGCTTTGCAGTAGGTGTTGTATGTTTTAATAACCATTAGTTGCTCCGTTCAACAAACGAATGCTATTGAATAACAAAGATGATAATGATAAACAAAATTGTTAAGCAGTGGTTAGTAATTTTATGATTAATTTTTAATGATATGGAATGTGAATTAACAAAGAAGAGCAAAGCCATTCACTGCCTTTTAAATAACTCAGTGAATGGCTAGAGGGTAGTGTTATTTAGGTAATGCGTTGATATCATCTGGATTGGTCAAATAAGGCACTGTCCAACCTTTTTCATCATACTCAGACATACATTTTTCAACTAAGCCTTTCATTGCAGCTAAATTGCCATTACTTCTTGCATAACCAAGTGTTTGTAAACGTACATCATCTTGGTTGCCTGCATAGTTAACTTCATATACTTCGTGTCTACCACCGAATTCGCTATCAATAGCATCCCATAGTAATTTAAGAGTTTTAATCCGTTCTTTATGTCCCATTCCGTCAGAGCCACGACAATAAACACTTAAGTATTTATCTAATTCAGGGTTTTCAAAGTCTTTTACGCCAGAGGGTAAATAAATCATGCCACTAGCTACTGTTTGATGGATGATTTTCTTAATAATAGGATAAGCTAATGGCGCCATATTTCTATACACTTGTAATGCTTGGTTACTAGGTAACATAGCAGGTGTACTCCAATTACTTTGTAATTCTGGGGCACCGTATGCGGCATCAGTTAATGACCAGAATAAATTACGCCATGCGATTACTTCACCTACTTGCGCTGAAACGCCACGAAATTCGATAGCCCCTGTGCACTCCAGAGCTTTAACTAATAAGCCACTTAAGAAATCTAGTTTAACAGCTAAGCGAGTTAAGCCTTGCATAGGGTATAGCCTAGCAAAACCACCATCGGTTGCAAAACGGCGACAACGATCATAGTCTTTATAGGCCAATACATCTTCCCAAGGGATAAATACATTATCTAAAATAAGAATGGCATCATTTTCATCAAAGCGGCTTGATAATGGGTAATCAAATGGTGAGCCAATGGCGCCTGCAATATATTCATAAGAAGTACGACAAATAAGTTTTACACCTTCAGCATTCATTGGTGCAAGGAACATTAACGCAAAGTCAGGGTTATCACCCACAATTGAGGCAGAACCAAAACCAATAAAATTATAGTGAGTTAATGCGGAGTTAGTAGCAACTACTTTGGCACCTTTAACCACAATACCATCTGCACGTTCTTCCACTACGCGCATAAATACATCACCAACTTGGTCAATGCTCTTATTACGATCAATAGGTGGATTTACAATAGCATGGTTAAAATATAAGCAATTTTCTTGAATACGTTTGTACCAAAGACGTGCATTGTCTGCAAACTTTCCATAAAACTCAGGGTTAGCACCCAATACACAACCAAAGGCTGCTTTATAATCGGCAGTACGCCCCATCCAGCCATAGGACATTCTTGCCCATCCAGCGATAGCGTCACGTTGTTGGCGCAAATCGTCAGCTGTTTTAGCTATTCTAAAGAATTTATGGGTGTAACCACCATTGCCTGTATCCGTTTCCCAGCATAGTTCATCTTTTGTTTTTGGGTCATGTAGTGCATCATACATTTGTGCTACTACAGCTGCTGAATTACGAAAAGCTGGGTGAGTAGTGATATCATCTACTCGTTTACCATAAATATAAACTTCGCGACCATCGCGTAAGCTTGCTAAATATTCTTCACCGTTTAAAGGACGTTTGTTACCGTCTAATTTCATAATTATTTTCTCCAGTACACATTATTGTTTTTATATGAGGCACTATCATGATGAGTATGTGAATGGGAGTAAAGGTAGTTTTATATCTGAAAAATGGTACTTTTCTTAAGGTTGTTGCTATCAACAAAATTTATTTAATATTTTGATAGTGATGGGATAGACGATAATCCTTAGTGGTAAATCCTGTGTATTTGTTAAAAAATATAGAAAAATAAGAA
>JBEBWU010000051.1:0-8575 GCA_040391985.1 Entomomonas sp.
ATACGCAGGTGCAGAATGCACAATACCTGTACCTGAAGTAGCCTCTACATAATCAGCTAAGTAAATAGGCGAAAACCGATCATAAAATGGGTGCTTAAATTTAATAAGTTCTAATTTTTCACCCAATGCTTTAGCAATAATCTTACCTTCTAGCTTATAACGCTCTAAACAGTCAGCTACTAAATCAACCGCTAATACCAATAGCTTATCGCCCACATCCACTAAAGCATATTCAAGCTCTGGGTGGAAATTAAGCGCTTGGTTAGCAGGGACTGTCCAAGGAGTCGTTGTCCAAATCACCGCGTAGGCTGTTTTAGGTAAACTAGCTAAACCAAAAGCAGCTGCTAACTTATCAGCCTCAGCCACAGGAAAACCTACATCAATCGCATCTGATTG
Source organism: Entomomonas sp. (assembly GCA_040391985.1). Lineage (GTDB taxonomy): Bacteria > Pseudomonadota > Gammaproteobacteria > Pseudomonadales > Pseudomonadaceae > Entomomonas. Next base: position 397 of record JBEBWU010000051.1, read on the forward strand.
CTTATCTTGGTATTCCACTTCAGCTTCAGCCAGTGCAGAACCACAGTCAAAACACCAATTAACTGGTTTTAGCCCCTTAAACACATAGCCATGCTTAACCATCTCTGCTAAAGCACGTACTTCACCTGCTTCGTTGGCAAAGTTCATGGTCAAATAAGGATTATCCCAATCAGCTAGCACACCTAGTCGAATAAAGTCTTTCTTTTGTCCTTCAACTTGCTCTTTAGCAAAAGTACGACAAAGCGCACGCATTTTATCCGCTTCAATATTCTTACCATGTTTCTTTTCTATCTGATTTTCAATAGGCAAGCCATGACAATCCCAACCAGGAATGTAGGGCACATCATAACCTGATAGAATTTTTGAACGATTAATAATATCTTTAATAATTTTATTGACTGCGTGACCAATATGTATATTACCGTTGGCGTATGGCGGGCCATCGTGTAATAAAAACTTAGGGCGACCTTCACTAATCTCACGAATTTTTTGGTACAGATTCTCAGTAGTCCATTGCTCAATCATCTTTGGTTCCCGTTGAGGTAAGCTAGCCTTCATGGGGAAATCTGTTTCCGGTAAATTCAATGTCGATTTATAGTCACTCATAATAAAAGCCCTAATGGTTTAATAAGCCACGTGCCTGCCAATAAGCACGAGCATTGGTCACATCATTGTCAATTGCTGCTTTTAACTCATCAAGTGAGTTAAATTTCTTTTCATCCCGCAGCTTGTGATGAAAAGTAACTCGAATATGGCGATTATAAAGATCACCTGAATAATCTAATAAATGTACTTCCAGATGAGAACGTCCATCGCCTTGTATGGTGGGTCTAATACCAATATTAGCAACCCCACAATAAACCTTACCTTCTAGCTCACAACTTACTACAAACACCCCTCTAAGCGGTGCATGTTTACGTTTCAGTTGGATATTAGCCGTAGGACAACCTAACTTTCTGGCTAATTGCTGGCCTCGAATTACCTTGCCTGATAATTGGAAAGGTCTACCTAATAACCGTTCAACCAACTCTAAATCATCTGCTAATAGAGCATTACGAACACGTGTGCTACTGACTCTTTGCTCATCTAAGTAGACTGTTTTAGCATCCTGTACAGTAAAGCCATACTTTTTGCCAGCCTCTTGTAACATGGCAAAATTGCCACTACGTTTAGCGCCAAAATGAAAGTCATCACCCACTTCAATGTGTTTTACATGCAAGCCATCAACTAAAATCTTTTTAATAAAATCTTCGGCTGATATTTCTCTAAAGCATTGATTGAAATGTAAGCATAGAACAATATCAATACCTTGATCCCTTAATAGTTCTAGCTTTTCACGCACTCGTGTTAAACGAATAGGCGCACCTTGTGGATCAAAAAACTCTTTTGGTTGTGGTTCAAAAATAATAGCGCAGCTAGGCACTCCCAGCTCTTTAGCACATGCTTTAACATGATCTAAAATGGCTTGGTGACCTAGATGTAAGCCATCGAAATTACCAATGGTAGCAACACAACCTTGTTTAAAATTCTTTAAGTCTTGAAGACAGCGAACCAACCGCATAACCGTAAACGCTTTTAAAGTCAAAGTCATGAATTATAACGGGAGAACCCCTGACATGCTATAGATTAATTAAGTAAAATAAGACTACCTTACTTAATTGATGATTTATAAATACAAATTATCTTTTGTATTAAATCCTAAGATAAGCCTATTGCTATAATTGTGACTCTATAGGCAACCAACTGATTGCCTTAGTAGTAGCACGTTTTATAAAACCTACTTCGGGATCATGTGTCCAAATTTTAGGTGGTATTACACTACCATCTCGCCAACGCAATTTGCCATTCTCTAAAAAGAGTTCATAACTATTATTTTGCTCAATTTTATAGGCATAAAGTGAAGAAAGTTCTTCGGTTAACTCAGGGTGAATAAAGAATACACCCATTTCTGTATTTAACCGTGCCGAACGAGGGTCAAAATTAAAGGAACCAATAAAGCCAATATTCCCATCAACAATAAATGCCTTAGTATGCAAACTAGCTCCACTTGAACCTAATAAACTTTTATCTACTTCCACATGTGGGGTAAACTCGTATAAATCAACGCCTAACTTTAATAATGGAACTCTATAAGGCATATAACCACTATGCACCAACATAACGTCTGTTGCTGCTAATGAGTTTGTTACCACACCAATATCAACCTCTCGTTGTCGTAACCCTTTTAATAATTCCATACCTTCTTTACCAGGCACAAAATAAGGTGATATCAATATCAATTGATCTTGGGCGCTCTGCCATACCTTCGACAATACATTCACTACCCAAGCTTCTTTGTTCATGTCATAAGCTTTTTCAGGTGGATCTGAATAGACATGCGCATGCTCAGTCCAATACAATGGTTTCTCACTATTAAATAATGCTTGTACTGTAGTTGAGTTTCTTAAACGATCAACATAAACATTGCGAACTTTAATAATATCTTCATCAATATCTTTTACATATTCACGTAACTTAGCTAGTGAACCTTTTTTTACTTTTACTAATGATTTTAAGGGAATGGTTGTAGGACTATTCCAAAACTGATCAAAAATATTTTCTGTTTCTAATACAGCATCACCTACCAATAGTACATCCACATCGAAAAAATTAGTTTGCTTTGCTGCGTCATAATACTCATCCCCTATATTACGTCCCCCCACTATCGCCATACGACCATCAACAATCCATGCTTTATTATGCATACGACGATTGAGACGCCCCACTCTAAACACCATTTCAACCCCTTTTCTTAGGGCATTACCACGGCTATAAATAGGGTTGAACATCCTTACTTCAATGTTGGGGTGCTGTTCTAATGTAGCTAATATAGTATCTTTGTCATGGGCATTCATATCATCTAGCAATAAGCGTATACGAACACCACGATCAGCTGCACGTAGTAACTCATAACTTAACAAGTTACCTGTTAAATCATTATGCCAAATATAATATTGTAGATCTAAACTACGGCCTGCCTCACGAGCTGTCATAGCTCTTACTGCAAATGCTTCAAGATTATCATCAAGTAACACTAACCCTGTTTGACTGGTATGTGCATCAATCAAAGGTTGCACGATCCGATCAATTTTTGTTGTTGCTTGCTCAACAGGTATCATATAACTTGCCTTTTTGTCCACATAGGTTTTTGAACCACAAGCTACTAATGATAATAATAAAAATAATGTCCCTACTAAGTTTGTAATTTTAAGCATCGGCTTATAAATGATTAGTTAGTTATGGCGATCTATTATAACTTTATTTAACGCTTCTTTAAAATTTAGAAAAACTTTGTAAATCATTTTATTACTTTGTTACTGAACTAATTTAACTTCTCTTCATCATATATCTGAATTAATTTTTTTACACTATTTTTAAAAGCAAATATATAAATAACTATTACAGGAAATGTTAATTTAACATGAAGCATAGAAATGCTCTAAATATTATTATAATTCTGTTGATTGCAGCTTTTTTCACAGGGCTTTGGGCGATATATAACAGACCTGTTAGTGCACCTAATTGGCCACAACAGGTGTCTGGCTATTCATTCTCTCCTTTTCACGAGTATCAAGATCCAGCCACTGGAGACTACCCCACAGAAGAAGAAATTAGTAGCGATTTAGCCTTAGTAGCCACACAGACTAATAATATTCGTACTTATTCCGTCAAAGAGTCACTCGGAACAATCCCACGCTTAGCAGATAATTATGGTCTAAAAGTAACTTTAGGGGTTTGGATTAGTAATGATCTAGCAGAAAATCAAAGGGAACTGGATAAAGCTATTGAAATCGCCAATGAAAATCGTAATGTAATACGTTTAGTTATTGGTAACGAGGCATTATTCCGTGAAGAAGTGACTGTTGATCAAATGATTGATTATTTGGATTATGCGCGTGATAGTGTCAAAGTTCCAGTTACCACTTCAGAACAATGGCATATTTGGGATAAATATCCTGAATTAGGCGATCATGTTGATTTAATAGCTGCCCATATTCTGCCCTATTGGGAGCATATTCCTGTAAAAAAAGCGATTCCTTTTGTTTTTGAAAAAGTGGCTTTATTAAAGAAAGACTATCCTAATAAGCCTCTTATTCTTTCTGAAATAGGTTGGCCTAGCAATGGTAGAATGGAAGGTCAAGCATCTGCGTCACAAGCAGATCAAGCTATTTACTTACGCAACTTAATTAATATCTTAAATCAACAAGGTTATTCCTACTTTATTGTTGAAGCTTTTGACCAACCATGGAAAATGACCGATGAAGGGGCTGTAGGTGCTTATTGGGGTGTATATGATCTAGACCGCCAGCCTAAATTTGAGTTTACAGGCCCTGTCATTGCCATTGCACAATGGAAAATACTAGCGGTTATCTCTGTTATGCTAGCATTTTTATCTATATCCATCTTAATGATTGATAGCTCTGCCCTTAAACAAAAGGGTCGTATATTTTTAACCATTATTGCCTTTGCTTGTGCTTCAACTATCGTTTGGATTGGTTATGACTATACCCAACAATACAGTACATGGTTCAACCTTATTGTAGGTACTTTGTTAGCCTTTGGTGTACTTGGCATTGCCATTGTTATACTAACTGAGGCCCACGAACTAGCAGAAACTGTTTGGATTAAACAGCGACGTAGACCATTCTCACCAGTGACTGGGGATAGTACCTATCACCCCAAAGTTTGCATACAGGTTCCCTGCTACAATGAACCACCTGATATGCTTAAAAAGACTTTAGATGCATTAGCAAAACTGGATTATCAAAACTATGAAGTCATGGTTATTGATAATAATACTAAAGATCCAGCAACATGGAAGCCAGTAGAAGCTTACTGTAACGAGTTAGGCTCGCGCTTTCATTTTTATCATGTTAGCCCATTGGCTGGTTTTAAAGCAGGTGCTTTAAATTATGCTTTAGAGAGAGTTTCTTCTGACGTAGAAGTAATCGCTGTTATTGATGCGGACTACTGTGTTGACCCTAATTGGTTGAAACACATGACACCTCATTTTAAAGACCCTAAAATAGCTATTGTACAGTCACCCCAAGACTATTATGACGAGAACGATAGTTTATTTAAAAAGCTCTGTTACGCTGAATACAAAGGATTCTTCCATATTGGCATGATAACCCGCAATGAGCGTGATGCCATTATTGAACACGGCACCATGACGATGGTACGTCGAACTGTACTAGATGAGTTGAAATGGGCCGACTGGTGTATTACTGAAGATGCTGAACTTGGCCTGCGAGTCTTTGAAAAAGGATTATCTGCTGCTTATTGCGAACAAAGTTACGGTAAAGGCTTAATGCCTGATACCTTTATTGACTTTAAGAAACAACGTTTCAGATGGGCTTATGGCGCCATTCAAATTATTAAGCGCCATTTTAAAACCTTAGTATTTGGCAAAACCAAAGATGGTAAAAAACTCAGTAAAGGGCAACGTTATCATTTTATAGCGGGCTGGTTACCTTGGATTGCAGATAGTATGAATATCTTCTTTATCCTTGGTTCTTTGCTATGGTCTGCTGCTATGATTATTAGTCCACAGCAATTTGATCCACCTTTAATTATTTTTGCACTACCACCATTAGCTTTATTTTTCTTTAAGGTAGGCAAAATTATCTTCCTTTATAAGAAAGTTATTGGTGTTAGTTACAAAGATGCTTTTTTTGCCGCATTAACAGGACTATCTCTCTCTCATACCATTGCTAAAGCAGTGATTTATGGCTTTGTGACGAAACACATACCCTTCTTCCGCACACCCAAAATGCGCAGCAATCACGGTTTTTTAGTTGCCTTTACTGAAGCTCGAGAAGAAGTATTTATTATGTTGTTACTTTGGATTGCAGTAGCTGGTATCTTATTAACACAAGAAACGCTTGCTTATGATGTATTACTTTGGATTATTACCTTATCAGTACAATCCTTACCTTACTTAGCAGCTATGATTATGGCTATGGTGTCATCACTTAAACCTAGTAAACAACCTGTAATGTCTGTTATTAAGTCACACTAATAAAAAAGCGGTTTTAGAATACTAAAACCGCTTTATCAATATAAATACTAACCTAAACCTAATTATTGGGATTAAAATCACCCCACAATTGCTGAGCAATAGACAATGCAACAATTGGTGCTGTTTCGGTACGTAAGACTCTACTGCCCAAATGTACTTGCTGAAATTCATGCTGTTGAGCTAATGCTATTTCTTCATCAGTAAATCCACCCTCTGGACCAATTAACAAAGCTAATGAAGCAGGCTTTTGATAAGTTCCCATAGGTTCGGCTATTAAATGGAGCATCAATTTTAAATCAGCTTGAACAGTTGCTGCCCATTCACTGACTGATTGTGGTGGATGAATAATTGGTATTTTAGAGCGACCCGATTGCTCGCATGCACTGATAGCGACTTGTTGCCAATGGGCTATTCGCTTATCTGTTCGCTCTTCAGTCAAACGCACTTCACTACGATCTGTAAATAAAGGTGTAATTTCACTAACACCAAGCTCTGTGGCTTTCTGTATAACAAAATCCATTTTCTCGCCACGTGCTAACCCTTGCCCTAAGTGAGTATAAAGTGGCGACTCACCCAACCCCGTCAACTGCTTAGTTAAATTAACCATCAAACTTTTTTTAGTGATTTGACTGATAGTACCTAAGAACTCTAAACCTGAACCATCAAATAGTTGTACAGGGTCATTCACGGACAAACGTAATACACGCCCCATGTAATGGGCTAAATAAGCTGGTACTTCATGTTCCCCTAAATGTAATGGCGTATTTACAAAAAAACGAGACAATCTCATTTAATATTTTTTTCCAACTGGCCTAAGCGGTGATTAATAGCTGTTTCAATACCTATTGCATCCAAACCACACTCAGCTAACATACTAGCTGGCGAAGCATGCTCTATATAAATATCAGGTAATCCTAATTGTAATATTGATTTTAAACAATTTTCTTTTAATAACAACTCACTAACAGCAGATCCAGCACCACCCATTACACTGTTTTCTTCTATGGTTACTAATAATTCATGGCTATTAGCCATTTCCAATACTAACGCTTCATCCAAAGGTTTTACAAAGCGCATATCAACCACAGTATAATTTAACTTTTCAGCAACTTTCATTGCCTCAGCTAACTGCACACCAAACACAAATAAGGCTACTTTTTCACCTTGGCGACGAACCACTGCCTTACCTATTGCAACAGGTAATAGATCATTTTCTACAGTAACATTAGGACCAGTTCCCCGTGGATAGCGTACAGCTGCAGGTCCGTTATATAAATAGCCGGTTGTTAACAGTTTACGTAATTCATTTTCATCACTAGGCGTCATAATGATCATACTAGGAATGCAACGTAAATAGGTTAAATCAAAGCTACCAGCATGTGTTGGACCGTCTTCTCCCACTAAGCCTGCACGATCAAGTGCAAATAACACGTCAAGATTTTGAATGGCTACATCATGGATTAACTGATCATAAGCACGTTGTAAAAAAGTTGAATAAATAGCTACCACAGGCTTTAACCCATCACAGGCCATACCTGCTGCCAAGGTCACTGCATGCTGTTCAGCAATAGCCACATCGAAATAACGTTTAGGATATTGTTCACTGAAAGCGACTAAATCAGAGCCTTCTTTCATAGCAGGGGTGATACCTACTAACTGCTCATCTTGTGCAGCCATATCACAAAGCCATTGGCCAAATATATTAGAATATTTAGGTGCTACCTGTTTTTTAGGGGGAGCATCTAAGGACTCTACTTTACTAATAGCATGGTAAGCCGTTGGACTTTCTTCAGCAGGAGCAAACCCTTTACCTTTTTTGGTTACCACATGTAAAAATTGTGGCCCAGATAAACTACGCATATTACGCAAGGTAGCCACTAAAGTGGGTAGATCATGACCATCAATTGGACCAATGTAGTTCCAACCTAATGCTTCAAATAAAGTGGTCGGTGCTAAAATGCCTTTGGCATATTCTTCAGTTAAGCGAGCAATTGTCCATGCACCAGGCAAATGGGAGAGTAACTTTTTACTGTTATCACGTACATGGCGATAGGCTTGGCTAGAAAGTATCTTGGCTAAGTGATTAGACAGCCCTCCAATATTATCTGAAATAGACAT
>JBEBWU010000052.1:0-8494 GCA_040391985.1 Entomomonas sp.
AACAAAACGCAGCCGTTGGTATTTCTTTAGTCAGTTCATTAGTTATTCTAGCTTCCTTCCTAGCGCCTTATTTAATTGGTTGGGTAAAAACCAATACAGGATCAACCAGTATAGGTCTTTTTATCCTTGCCATACTTATTGCATTAGGTGCTTTACTGGTATTATTAATTCCTGCACGTACTTTGAAACATTGAGGTTAAAAAAATAATGATCGATAATAAATCTATTCAAGAAGCAGTAGAACGTTTAGATGAAGCTGAACGTAATAGTACTCAAATAAAACAGCTCTCTCTACAACATCCAGATATGACAATTGAAGATGCTTATGCTATTCAACAAGCATGGGTTGAGAAAAAAATTAATGATGGCCGCAAAATGATTGGGCATAAAATTGGTTTAACTTCTCGAGCCATGCAAATGTCCTCTAATATTACAGAGCCTGATTATGGTACGTTATTAGATGATATGTTATTTGAAGAAGGAACTGATATTCCACATAGTCGTTTTATCGTACCTCGTATTGAAGTTGAATTAGCTTTTATTCTTGAAAAACCACTACGTGGGCCAAACTGTACTATTTTTGATGTGTTAGATGCCACTAAATATGTAGTACCTGCCTTAGAAATTATTGATGCACGTATTCAACGCATCGACCCAGAAACCAAAGTCACTCGTAAAGTATTTGATACAATTTCTGATAATGCAGCAAATGCAGGTATTATCTTAGGTGGTCGTCCTATCCGTCCAATGGATATAGATTTACGTTCAATCCCAGGTATTCTCTATAAAAATGGTGTGGTTGAAGAATCAGGTGTATCGGTAGCGGTACTTAATCATCCTGCTAAAGGTGTAGCATGGCTTGCTAATAAGTTATCACCTTATGGTGTAACACTTAATGCAGGGGAAATTGTACTGGGTGGTTCATTTACTCGTCCTGTTGACGCTAATCCAGGTGACACTTTCCATGTTGAATATGGCCCATTAGGCTCTATTGCGTGTCGTTTTGTTTAATAACGAGGAACAATATCGTGCAACTCCCTGTTAATCATTTTAAAAGACGTTTACAAAGTGGTGAACCAATTATTGGTTTATGGTTAGGTTTAGCTAATGCCTATACTGCTGAACTAGCAGCCAATGCAGATTTTGATTGGTTACTATTAGATGGCGAACATGCTCCCAATGATCTACGCACGCTACTTGAGCAATTACAAGCTATTGCTCCTTATGCAAGTCAACCTGTGATTCGTCCTCGCATTGGCGATACAGCCATTATTAAACAACTATTAGATATTGGTGCGCAAACTTTATTAATTCCGATGGTTGATACGGCAGAACAAGCTGCTGAACTAGTTAAAGCCATGCACTATCCACCCAAAGGCATTCGTGGTGTAGGTAGTGCATTAGCACGTGCCTCTCGCTGGAATACAGTACCTGATTATTTACATAAAGCAGGTGATGAACTTTGCTTATTAGTTCAAATAGAAACTAAAGCAGGTTTAGATAACTTAGATGCTATTATAAATACTGAAGGAGTAGATGGCGTATTTATTGGTCCTGCTGATTTATCCGCTTCATTAGGTCACTTAGGCAACCCTAAACACCCTGATGTACAAAATGCTATTGAAGATGCCTTTAAACGCATAAAACAGGCAGGTAAAGCCTCTGGCATTTTAATGGCTGATAAAGCATTGGCTAAACGTTATATTGAACTAGGTTGTAATTTCGTTGCTGTAGGTACTGATACCAGTATTTTTATGCAATCATTAAAAAATCTAGCTGATGAATTCAAAGGTAAGACTATTACCACACAAAGCGGTGGTGTTTACTAAATATAGCTATTGCTCTACTTCTTGTAACAAAAAAGTCATGATAGTACATAAACTATCATGGCTTTTTTATAACTATACAACCATTACATTGAATCTGTTAAATGAGAATCCTTAAATAAACTGGTTAATGCATTGGTTAACACCTCTGCTACTAATTTATTATTAGTTTCTAAACTAGGGGCAGAAGCAAAACTTTGTGAAACACTTGAAGTATAACGACCATTATAAGTTTTACTAGAAGTCTGTAATTGTGAACGCAATACCGCTTTTATATCTGCTCCATTAGCCAATGAACTATCTGTTGCTTGATAAGTAATACTATCAATAATGATATTTAATGTGATATCTCCCCCTCCCGATTGAGGTTTATATCCCATATTAGTTAAAGCTTGCTCAGCTTGTTGCTGCAATTTTGGCACAATATCACTAGCTTGTAAGTTAATGTTACTAGTAGAGGCATATAAGCCACCACGTGTGCCTATAATCTCTGTGCTACGGCTATCTGTTACTTTTACATTAACAGTTTGACCATGCCCTACTTGAGGTAAAGCTTGAGTAATTATCGGATTAGGTGTTAATTGTTGTGGGCTTAATGCACAACCTGTTAATAAACCTACTGACATTAAACACACTAATAATCCTTGCCGAAATATCATTTCAAAAGTCTCCAAGTAAACTATTCACACTTGCTGTAGTATAATCACATAACCTCTATATTACCTTAATAAATACTATACAAAATATATTTTAAATAATTTATTTAAGATATTTTGTATAACAAATAGACCTACATAGTATTTCATCGGTATAATGTGCAGCCATGTTTTTTAGAAATGGTCGTTTTAATAAAAACAATGGATATTTTCTCGTTTTCTATTGTCAGTATAAAACGTAGTATATTTATAAAACATCTACACAAACAAAAATTAACTATTTGCTTAGCCAGCAAGATAGTAGCTTATTAATTTACTAATAAATAAGAGTGTGACGAGCATATGAAAACGTATGACGTGCTAATCATTGGTGGTGGTGTTTCTGGTACAGCATTGCTATACCAACTAAGCCGCTTTACAGACCTTCAAGCTATCGGTCTTTTAGAGAAGTACCCCCAAGTAGCAGCAGTTAACTCGAAAAGTTGTAATAATAGTCAAACCATTCACCAAGGTGACATAGAAACCAATTACACATTAGAAAAAGCACGCGTTACTAAACGTACTGCTTGTATGATTGTAAACTATGCCACTAAATTGCCTGCTGAAGAACGTGATAACATCATTTCAAAATACCCTAAAATGGTATTAGGTGTAGGAAAAACAGAGTGTGATTCATTACGTGAAAGGTTTCAGACTTTTAAAGAACTCTATCCAAATCTGAGAGAATTAGGGCGTGAGGGAATAGCCGAAATAGAACCAAAAATTGTAGAAGGCCGGCCTGAGTCAGAAGAAATTTATGCACTGGGTGCTACTGACGAATATACCGCCTGTAACTACCATACCCTCTCTGAATCCTTCATCAAAAACGCTAAGAAATTTTCTGAAAGTAAAAACCAAACCTGCGATGTAATGTTAGCAACACCTGTCACTAAAATTGAAAAAGTAGGTGATACATTCCAAGTACACACCGAAAATGCAGGTGTAATGGAAGCAAAATATGTAGTGGTAGCTGCAGGTGGACACTCTTTATTATTTGCTCACCAAATGGGCTATGGTAAAGACCTTGCTTGTTTACCTATGGCGGGTTCTTACTATTTCACACCGCAACTACTACAGGGTAAAGTATATACCGTACAAAACCCTAATCTACCATTTGCGGCAGTACATGGTGATCCAGATGTATCAGTTCCTGGCAAAACTCGCTTTGGACCTACAGCATTAGTATTACCTGTCTTAGAACGCCATAATCTTAAAACTTTCCTAGATTTCTGGAAAGTATTTAGTTTAAGCAGTGGTGTAATGAAAGCTTTATGGAAACTACTTAAAGTTTCGGATATACGTCGCTATATCTTCCGTAACTTCATGTATGAAGTACCTTTCTTACGTGAACGTTTATTCTTAAAAGAAATTAAGAAAATCATTCCAACATTAGATATTAAAGATGTTAAATTTGCTCGTGGTTTTGGTGGTATTCGTCCCCAAGTTATCGACAAAAAACAACAAAAACTAATGATGGGTGAAGCAAAAATCAATCCAGGTACAGGTATTGTATTTAATATGACACCGTCTCCTGGTGGCACTTCTTGCCTTGGTAATGCTGAAAAAGACATGTATCTTGTTGCAAAATTCTTAAATTGCAATATCGATAAACAAGCTTTTGAAGAAGAATTATTAAGTGGTGAAGTAGAACTTCGTGAGATTGATCGCCCTAATGAGAATTCATTAGCTGAAGTTTAATCATACCCCTCAAAAAAAACCGTCTAATTGGCGGTTTTTTTATGCTTAAATTCCACATACATAGCACTAACATGATAAGATAATTGGCTAGTTCGAAAGATTCTAGAATGGAATGATCCTATGCCTATTGGAAAGTACCTATTGCCCCTTATATTATTAGCTGTTATAACTGGCTGTGCAGATCGCCCTCCGCAAAACCTTGATAATATTTGTAGTATTTATAAAGAAAAACGTCATTGGTACAAGGCCTCTCTAAATACTGAACGTAAATGGGGCGTTCCACCACAAGTTCCAATGGCTTTTATGCACCAAGAGTCAAAATTTGATGGCTCTGCCCTCCCGCCACGCAAATATATTCTATGGATTATTCCTTGGGGACGTGTTTCTACTGCTTATGGTTTTGCTCAAGCACAAACAATGACATGGAATGATTATATAAAAGATACAGGCAATTCTGGTGCTAAACGTAATAACTTTGCTGATAGCATGGACTTTATTGGCTGGTATATGGATAAAACACAAAAAGTTAATGGCGTTTCTAAATGGGATGCTTATAACCAATATTTAAACTACCACGAAGGTTGGGGTGGCTATAAGCGCAAAACCTATAACAGCAAGTCTTGGTTAATAGGCGTTGCCCAAAAAGTAAAAACTCGCTCTAGTAACTATGGCACACAATACAGTTCTTGTAAGGAAGAGCTTATGAAGCCACAAGGTTTTTGGGAATGGGTACTAGGCGTATGAGTTTAATCAACCATACGCAAAGCCATAAAACCTGCAAAACCACAGAAGGCGACTACTAAGGCCATATTCATTGCACCATAGAAATGTAATAGACCCACTATAAAACTAGCAATAAACCCTAAACCAAACTGAGCAGCTACCGCTAATGCAGAAGCTGCACCTGCCTGTTTGGGATATAAAGACATTAAGCAAGCAATACAATTAGCGCCAATGGTCCCTGTTACAGAAACAAAACAAAATAAGAATAACATTATTAACCACATGCCACCCCATTCAAAATAGGCAACTACTAATAAAAAAGCACCTGCTAAACAAGCAACCGTAGTACCAATACGTAAAATAGGACGTGAGCCATATTGTTTCACAAAATGACTAGCCGCAAATGTAACAATCATTATGCCGATAACATTGATACCAAATACCCAACCAAAATATTGGTCTGGTACACCAAAATGCTTAATAAACACAAAGGATGAACCCGTGATATAAGCAAACATTCCAGCAAAAGTCATTCCCATACATAGGATATAACCTAACGCATTTTTATCTAATAAAATATGCCAATAAGCACTAAATGCCTTAGCGATACTGCCACCACGGTGCTCTGCTGGCAATGTTTCTTTAATAAATAGCACCGAGATAAAACATACTAAACCAAATAAGAATAAACCTAGGAATAATGAGCGCCAGCCAAACCATAGCATTAAGTAGCCACCAATAAGGGGAGCAATTAAAGGCGCAATCATCGTCACAACATGCATAATTGATAAGGTATGCGCTGCCTTATCTAATGGTAATAAGTCTCGCACTATTGCCCTTGCTAATACTGAAGCGGCCCCTCCGCCAATGGCTTGAATAATCCGAAATAAAACTAATTGGTCTGCTGAGGCAGCCATAAAACAGGCTAAACTACTTAATAAATAGAGGAAAATACCAATAATCAAAATGGTTTTACGACCATACCTATCTGACAATGGACCATAAAATAGCATACCTATACAAAAGCCTACTAAAAAGCCACTGATACTCCATTGTACTTTTGCTTGAGAAGCGCCTAAATTTTCTGCAATAGTGGGTAAACTTGGCAAATACATATCAATGGATAATGGCCCAAAAGCCACCAATGCTGCCAATAAAATTAAGAAAGGAACAGATATCCCACGCTCTAATTTATTCGAAGAAGACACTTTAAACTCCTTATTTTTATATGAATAGCAAGTGCTCTTATTTCCATCATTATTTTAATTTACCATTCTAACAGAAAAAATTAATTCAATGCGCAAGATCAATAATATTTCACATTAGATTACAAAAACTGACTGTTTTTTATGAAAAGTACCATTTTTTCAAGGAAAAAAGCATTCTTTTTAAAATTAACTCAAGGCATTATAAATAGGCAATCAAATAAAAATAAAATTGGAGTTAACAAATAATGAAAAAACCAGAAGATTATCGCGCAGATACTAAACGTCCTTTTACGGGTGCAGAATTCTTAGAAAGCTTAAGAGATGGCCGTGAAATTTATATCTATGGTGATAAGGTTGAAGATATAACTACCCATCCTGCATTTCGTAACGCTGCTGCCTCTGTAGCAAAACTATATGATGCTTTACATGATCCAGAAACAAAAGATGAACTATGCTGGGAAACAGATACAGGAAATGGTGGTTATACTCATAAATTCTTCCGTTATGCTCGCAGCCCAGAAGAATTACGTGAACAACGCGATGCTATCGCTGCGTGGGCAAGAATGTCTTATGGCTGGATGGGTCGTACTGCTGATTATAAAGCAGCCTTCGGTGATGTATTAGGTGCAAACCCTGAGTTCTATGGTAAGTTTGAGCAAAATGCAAGGGATTGGTACAAGCGTATTCAAGAAAGTTGCTTATATTTAAACCATGCTATTGTTAACCCTCCTATTGATCGTAACAAACCTGTTGATCAAGTAAAAGATGTGTTTGTTTCTGTTAAAAAAGAAACAGCCGAAGGTATCTATGTAAGTGGTGCAAAAGTAGTTGCCACTAACTCTGCATTAACTCACTACAACTTTATAGGACAAGGTTCTGCCCAGCTATTAGGTGATAATACTGATTTCGCTTTAATGTTCTTAACACCAATGAATGCTAAAGGTGTTAAATTAATCTGTCGTCCGTCCTATGAGCTAATGGCAGGCATGACAGGTTCTCCTTTCGATTACCCATTATCAAGCCGTTTTGATGAAAATGATGCGATACTTATTTTAGATAATGTATTTATTCCGTGGGAAAATGTATTTATCTACCGTGACTTTGACCTTTGTAAGCGTTGGTTTGGTGAAGGTGGTTTCGGTCGCTTATTCTTAATGCAAGCTACTGTACGTTTAGCTGTTAAATTAGACTTTTTAACAGGGGCATTAGTTAAGGCTCTAGAATGTACAGGAGCATTAGACTTCCGAGGAGTATCTGCTCAAGTAGGTGAAGTAGTCGCATGGCGTAATATGTATTGGGCATTAACCGATGCTATGTGGTCCACTGCAGCTCCTTGGAAAAATGGCGCTTACCTACCAGGTAACGAACCCATGCATGTCTATCGCAATCTTACTTCTACTGCTTACCCAGCCATTAAGAAAATTGTTGAACAAACCGTAGCCAGTGGCCTTATTTATTTACCATCAGGTGCACGTGACCTTAAAAACCCTGAGTTAGATAAATACTTAAGCGTTTACTGCCGTGGTTCAGCTGATATCAGTCACCATGATCGTATTAAAATCTTAAAACTTTTATGGGATGCCATTGGCAGTGAGTTCGCAGGTCGTCATGAGCTTTATGAGATCAACTATGCAGGCAATCAAGATGAAGTACGTTTACAGTGTTTAGGTCATGCTCGTGCTTCTGGCTCAATGCAAAAAATGTTAGATCTTGTTGATAAATGCCTGTCTGATTATGATATTGATGGTTGGAAAGTTCCTCATCTGCATAATCCAGATGATTTCAATATGTTGGATAAAATCCGCCAGTCCAGTAAATAAGCGTTATAACAAAAACAAGCTAAGTAGTGATATACTACTTAGCTTAGAAAGGCGAAAAATAAAAAATGACTATGATAGAACTAACCCCTACTCAAAAAGCGTTTCGTAACTCAATGGCCTCAATGGCTGCAGCTGTTAATGTTATTACTACCAATGGTAAGTCTGGGCGATGTGGTATTACAGCAACAGCCGTATGCTCTATTACAGATACACCACCAACAATCTTAGTGTGTATTAACCGTAATAGCGAAATGAATGCTGTATTTAAAGAAAATGGTCACCTTTGTGTTAATGTATTATCAGCCGACCATCTTGAAGTAGCCCAACATTTTGCTGGCATGACTGGCGTTGAAATGTGTAACCGTTTTGATTTACATGATTGGCAAGAAGGGCTTCATACCCTACCCGTGTTAAATGATGCATTAGCTAGCCTACAAGGCCGTATTTCACAAATGTCTGAAGTGGGTACACATACGCTATTCTTCGTAGAATTAGATGGTATTAATGTAAGAAATGATGGTGAT
>JBEBWU010000053.1:0-8488 GCA_040391985.1 Entomomonas sp.
ATACTCAAGTAATGCATTACCATAAAACTGCATTAAACCTTTCTCAAAGTTAGTTTTAAATGTTTCCATCTGTTGAGGAGTAGCACGACGTGTATATTTTACTGTCATTACACTGCGAGCAATACCATCCACATCCACTACAGGAGTTAAAATATTATGTAATGAATCATGGAATGCAGCAGGATCTTTTTTATATTTAGCCCTATTTGCATTAAGGTCTTTTAATAATACATCTACTGTAGATTGAACTACTTGTTGTGGTGTTTGTTCTGCTGCTAAAACAGTGGTTGAAAAAATAGCGAATATGCATGTAAAAATTAAATGACTATATTTCTTAATCATTGTATTTATTCCTCGTAATTAATGCGCAAGATTTGGATTAGTTTTAATCAGTTCTTTTAAAGTGTCATTCATTGTTTGTAACTGCTTAGCAACTTCTTTACCGCTGTCATCAGAGCCCATAACAAACTTGTTAATTAAGTCTTCTAACACTAAAGTTGATTGTGTATCTCGAATAACAGAACCATCTTTTAATACTTCTTCTTCACCACCTAAGCTGAAACCCACATATTTTTCACCTAATAGGCCTGCTGTATAAATGATGGCAGTAGAATCTTCAGGTAAATAGTTAACATCACCATTTAATTCTAAAGTTACTTTAGCTTGATACTGTTTAGGCGCCATTTCAATAGCTGTTACTTTACCAATTGTTACACCAGCAAAAGCAACACGTGAACGCACTTTCAAACCATCCACGTTATCAAAATAGGCTGTCACTTTAAAAGAACCCTGACCAGTATCTCCTAAAGTCAAACCACTTACTCTAAACGCTAACAAAGCAAGCGCCAATATACCGGCCAATACAAAAAGACCTACGGTAATCTCAAGGGCACGGTTATTCATTAAATCTCTCCAAACATTAATGCTGTTAAAATAAAATCCAATCCTAAAATGGCTAATGATGAATACACTACAGTTTTGGTAGTAGCTCTACTAATACCCACAGAAGTTGCTTCACAAGAATATCCTTGATAAACCGCAATCCATGTAGCAACAAAGGCAAATACCACACCTTTTATCAAACCATTACAAACATCATAACCAAAACGAACACTGCTTTGCATGTTGCCCCAGTAAGAGCCATCAAACACTCCTAACCAATCAACAGCAACCATTGCACCACCCCAAATACCCACTACAACAAAAATAGTAGCTAATAATGGCATACTAATAAAACCAGCGATTAAACGAGGGGCTATTACATATTTGAGTGGATCAACACCAAAGGTTTCCAAACCTGATAGCTGTTCAGACGCCTTCATATTACCAATTTCTGCCGTTAATGCTGATCCTGCACGGCCAGCAAATAACAACCCTGTAACTACAGGGCCTAATTCACGTAGCAAACTTAATGCAACCACTTGGCCTACCGCTTCTGCTGAAGCATAACTAATTAGAATATTATAGCCTTGTAGAGCCATAATCATGCCAATAAATAGACCTGAAACAACAATAATAGGTAGTGATAAAACACCCACAAAATAAATCTGTTTTACTAATAATTGAAAATGTTTGCCTGGGCCAGGTCGACCAATCAACGACATAACTAGAAAAATAGCCGCATTACCCAAGCTTGCTATAATATCAATAGCTGATCGTCCTAATAACTGGATGCGACCTAATAAACCTTTACTTGTGCCTTCCATTAATCAACTCCCAGTAATGCTTTTTGATAATCTTCTGCTGGGAATTGGAAATGAATAGGCCCATCTGGTTCACCCATTATAAACTGGCGAACACGTGGATCATCCATCTGTTTTAACTCCTCAGGTGTGCCATGACCTAACACTTGCGCATTACCCACTACATAAATATAGTCAGCAATACTACAAGTTTCATCAATATCATGGGATACAATAATACTGGTAATACCTAATGCATCATTTAATAACTTAATTAAGCGTACTAATACACCCATGGCAATAGGGTCTTGCCCTGCAAAAGGTTCATCATACAATAGAATTTGTGGATCCATAGCAATAGCACGTGCTAAAGCAACCCGACGCTTCATCCCACCAGACAGTTCATCAGGTGCTAAATTAGCGGCACCACGTAAACCCACTGCTTGCAATTTCATAAAGACAATATCTCTAATCATTTGCTCAGGCAAATCAGTATGAATACGTAAAGGGAAAGCCACATTTTCAAAAACATTCATATCTGTAAAAAGTGCGCCACTCTGAAACAGCACACCCATTTCTTTACGCAAATCAAATAAGTCACTACGGCTTAGGTCAGGAATATTCCTACCGTCAATCATCACTTTTCCTTGATTTGGTAACAGCTGACCACTGATCAAATTTAATAAGGTTGTTTTACCACAACCAGAAGGCCCCATAATGGCAGTAATTTTGCCATGGGCAATGGTCATATCAATATCTTTAAAAATATAACGGTCACCACGCTTAAAGGACGTATTTTGTAATTCCACAGCATAGCTGCTATTAGGCGACACTCTATTCTCCTTAAATTATTATTACTTTTTAATGTAATCTAATTAGTGATATCTCTCTATTCTAACCGATAACTTATAATATAAAATGAATCTACACTAAATTTAATAATATTATTTACGTATAAAAAATAATTTATTGCTATAATTATACTTTTAATCCTCCAGATTGTAGTTACTAAATGGAAAACAAATTCAACTTTATTGAAACAGCTAAACGCACTATAGAGCTAGAGTTACAAGCTATTCACTCATTAAAAGAACATATTAATGAGAATTTTGTAACAGCTTGTAAACTGATTCTAGGTGCACAAGGTCGTATTGTTGTATTAGGTATTGGTAAATCTGGGCATATTGGCCGTAAAATTGCTGCCACACTTGCCAGTACAGGCACGCCTGCCTTCTTTGTACACCCTGCTGAAGCCAGCCATGGCGACATGGGTATGATTACTAAACAAGATATTGTATTAGCCATTTCCAATTCAGGCTCAACAGCAGAAATAACTACTTTATTACCACTGATTAAACGCTTAGGCATTACCTTAATTACCATGACAGGTAATACCAACTCTCCTCTAGCACAAGCAGCTAATGTGAATCTTGATGTGAGTGTTACGCAAGAAGCCTGTCCGCTTAATTTAGCACCCACCTCTTCTACTACAGCAACTCTCGTATTAGGTGATGCATTAGCTATTGCTCTTTTAGAGGCTAGAGGCTTTACTGCTGAGGACTTTGCTTTTTCACATCCTGGCGGGGCATTAGGCCGTCGTTTACTCTTGAAAGTATCTGACATCATGCATACAGGTAAAGAGTTACCAAAAGTTTCTCTCACTACACCACTTAAAGAGGCGCTTTTAGAAATGTCACGAGTAGGACTAGGTATTGCATTAGTCGTTAATACAGAAGATAAACTACTGGGTGTATTTACTGATGGCGACTTAAGAAGAACCCTTGATCGTGATGCTGATATTCGTCATTTAACTATTGAACAAGTAATGACTGCAAAAAGTAAAACAGCTCGTCCTGAAATGCTTGCAGCAGAAGCATTAAAAATTATGGATGACCACAAAATCAGTGTACTTCCTATTGTTAATGAACAACAAAATCCCATTGGTGTATTACATATTCATGATCTAACTCGAGCGGGGGTTATTTAAATATGTTAAATTTCGCTGAACGAGCTAAAAAAATCAAACTTGCAGTGTTTGATGTTGATGGTGTTATGACCGATGGTCGTCTATACTTCCTACCTGATGGTACTGAATTCAAAACATTTAATACCCTAGATGGTTTAGGTATTAAAATGTTAATGCAAATGGGAATAGAAACTGCTGTCATTACAGGCCGCAGTAGTATGGTTGTAGAAAACCGAGTTAAAAACCTTGGTATCCAACATTATTTTCATGGCCGTGAAGATAAATTAACTGCATTAGATGAGTTATTGGCAAAAACTTCATTTAGCTATGAGCAAGTAGCCTATTTAGGCGATGATTTACCAGATTTACCTGCCATTAAAAAAGTAGGAATCGGTATGACCGTTGCTAATGCTAACGACTTTGTTAAGCAACATGCTTTAGCAACAACAGTAGCTAAAGGCGGTAAAGGAGCTGTTCGTGAATTTTGCGAACTTATATTACTAGCACGAGAGCAATTAGATACTCTCCAACAACAGTATTTATAAACAATGAGTAGAAGTTTTATTTATAAAATTGGTATTTTGCTATTACTTGTAGCATTAGTGGCTATTTTTGAGTATTTTGATGAAGATACTATAAAAATAGATACGAAATTTGCTAATAGACCTACCATTGATTACTTTGCTAGCGATGTAAACGTTGTGCAGTATAAAGAAGATGGCAGTACAGATTATAAGATGACAACAGAGAAACTAACTCATGTTGAAGAAACAGATATTAGCTACTTAACTAACCCTACAGCACATATTTATAAAGAAGCTGCACATCCTTGGTTTATTAGAAGCGATAAAGGCGAAGTAGGCCCTAAGGGTGATGAAGTCAAATTAATTAATAATGTCAAAGGTACTCAAATTGACGAACAGGGTCAAACCAATACCTTTGAAATTGGACAAGTAAAAAATCAATCTGACCCCATAAAATATGGTCAAGTAATGATCTATCCTGATAAAAAATATGCAGAGTCTAGTGACTACGCTATTGTCACTTCAGCAGATGGCGAATCATCAGGCAATGGGGTTAAAGCTTATTTTGAAACAAATCGAATACAAATTTTGTCTAACGTGAGGACAAAAATAAATAGAGGCCAGAATGCGAATTAAATATCTAATTATATTAGCAGCATTATTAATGGGAGCTCAGACAGCATCCTATGCTTTACCTACTGATAGCCAACAACCTATTCATATTCAAGCAGACACTGCTGATTTGGATAATAACAAAGGGGTATTAGTGTATAAAGGTAATGTGATCATTACCCAAGGTAGTATGAAAGTTATGGGACATACTGTTACCATCACTCGTAATAAAGAGGGTGGAATTCAGGTGATGACCTCTCAAGGTAACCCTGCTTACTATGAACAAATACCCTCAGCTGATGAACCCGTTATTAAAGCCTATGGTAAAACCATACAATACCAAGTTGCTAACAAAAAGATTATTCTGATTGATAATGCTAAGGTAATTCAAAAAAATAATGTGTTTACTGGCGATAAAATTGTTTATGATACTGCTCGTAAATTGATCAGTGCAGGTAATAAAACAAGTTCTACCATATCCAATAAACCTGGCCGTATTAACATGGTACTTGAACCAGAGAAGAAGAAATAAGCCAATGACTACACTCGCAGCAAGTAACTTAATTAAAACCTACAATGGCCGTAAAGTCGTTAATGGTGTTAGCTTATCTATTGAAAGTGGTAGTATTGTTGGCTTGTTAGGCCCTAATGGTGCAGGTAAAACCACTAGTTTCTATATGATAGTTGGTTTAATTCACCCTGAACAAGGCATCATCACTATCGATGGTAAAGATGTAACCAACTTACCTATGCATGGCCGAGCTAAAGCAGGCATTGGTTACCTACCTCAAGAAGCCTCTATTTTCCGTAAACTCACTGTTACTGAAAATATTATGGCTATTTTAGAGTTGCGTAAAGATATAACAGCCAAGCAACGTAACCAAATCTTAGAAAGTTTATTGAACGAATTTCATATTAATCATATCCGTAACAATACAGGTATGAGCCTTTCAGGTGGTGAAAGACGTCGTGTTGAAATTGCTAGGGCACTAGCTAGCAACCCTAAGTTTATACTACTCGATGAACCCTTTGCAGGTGTTGACCCTATTTCTATTAATGATATTAAACAGATTATTTATCATTTAAGAGATAGAGGTATTGGTATTCTTATTACCGACCATAATGTACGGGAAACATTAGATATTTGTGAAAAAGCCTATATTGTGAACGAAGGGCAAATTATTGCTCAAGGTACTTCTAACGATATCTTGAACAATCAAATTGTAAAAGATGTCTATTTAGGCCAAGAATTCCGTCTTTAATATTGCTTTATTAATATCCTAAAATAAAAAGCCAATAATTAAATTATTGGCTTTTTTGTTATTACCTTATCTTTTAATCAACCAGCTCTTTTTTCGTCTTTAACTGTTTATCCTGAGCTATCGCTAACTGATTGCCGATTGTTGATTGTTTAGAATCATCTGGAAATAAAGCATCATAAGACTTTAATTTACCATTAGGATCACCTATCCAACGAGTTTTAACTACATAATTAGCATTAACTAAGCTGTTCTCAGGTAAATAATTATCGTAAGTTAAACCTGCCAAATCAGATAGAGTGTGAATTAAGTGGCTGGAACTATAAGGACGATTAGTCATCGACTGTAAATTCCGTTTATGATCTTGTTGCCAACTAAGTGATGTCCATACCATAAAAGGAACTGTATACATACCTTTCGTAGGAGCCGCTTCATTACGCCCTAAAACCTTATGCTGAGGATCGCCATACACCTCTTCTCCATGATCTGATAAATAAACTAGAAAGCCATAAGGATCTGTTGCAGCAAACTTTTTAATTAATGTAGATACCACATAGTCATTATAAAGCACTGCATTATCATAACTATTATAAATAGCAACCTGCTTCGCATCTAAATTATTGGGAACAACTTTATCTCTTCCTTCAAATTTACTAAACTCGTCAGGATATCTATATTTGTAATTCATATGGGTCCCTAACAAATGAACAACAATAAGTTTTTTAGGTGCAGGAT
This sequence comes from Entomomonas sp., assembly GCA_040391985.1. GTDB lineage: Bacteria > Pseudomonadota > Gammaproteobacteria > Pseudomonadales > Pseudomonadaceae > Entomomonas. The sequence continues at coordinate 6,779 of JBEBWU010000053.1, forward strand.
CATTTAACACCTTAGCAAAAGGCTCAAAAACCACCTCATCATGTTGCTCTGCATTCTGGCTACGCTGATTATTTAAATAAAACTGCTCATCAGCTATTTGTGAAAACGTAGTAAGCATGGTATTACGTTTGGTCATGGTTTGCTGATTAGTTATCCAAAACGTTTTATAACCTGCCTGCTTCATCAAATTAATAAATGATGGCTGCGTTAAATAACGGTTTGGATTTTGCTGATCCCCAAAAGTTAATGCCTGTTGTAACATTTCAATAGTATAAGGACGAGCAGCCACCACATTATTAAAAACCACCAACCCTTTATCCGTTTTTTGTATTTGTTGTAAATTTGGTGTTGTATCACGAGGATAGCCGTATAATCCCATATGTAACCGTGAAGTAGACTCCCCTATTACCAATACCAATGTTCTTGGTGTATCCCCATTCATATCATGCAAATTAGTTAATGGTGGTAAAGAGGCATTATTATCTAATAACTTTTGCATATTGGTTAACTGCTGTTGATATTGATAATAACCAACCACTAATTGCCAAGGTACTGCTGGCTCCATACGAATAAATGCTTTTTCAGATGCAACTGTCAAAGGTTCTTGCTTTTTTATCATTCTATTAGCAAGCGGATAACCCATGACACTGATAAATATTACTAAACACACCATATAAGTCGCTAGTTGATTAGGTAAATAAATAGCTCTTAGTTTACGCCACAATAAAAACCCACCTATGGTATAAGCTATCAATATACTTAATAAGGTCATGCTAAAGTATTGGCTAATATATTCACTTGCTTCTGCTGGATTTGACTCAAACATAATGAAAATTACACTTTGAGAAAATTCCTGCTGATAAATTATGTAATAGCCTAAACTACCTAATGAAGCAGCCCACAATACAATACCGATAACTGCTGCTATTTGTTTGGTGTAATTTGGTATTAATAATAAAGGTATCAACCATAAGGTACTTAAATAAAAACTATTTCTTAACCCTTCGAAACCTGCTGTACCAGAAAAAAAGATTAGTGACTGTACAACACCAGAAAAATACCAAAAAAATAGCAAGGACCAAACAAGTGCTTTCCAATCAAATACTTTTTTTGACTCATCAATTTGCTGAACGTAATCCACGTTATACCCAACTTTGTCATACTATGATGGATGCAGAATACAAAACAGCCTGTCAAATTTATGTAAAATAATTGTAGTAGCCATGTTAATAGACTATATTTTTAATAAATTTATACACTTTTCTTAAAAAATAATATGCTTGTTTAAATTACTAAAAAACTATCCACAAAATCTGTGGATAACTTTGTTGATAACAGTTTAAAAATTCCCTATACCCTTGCTAACAAGTACCTTTGGCTTAAATTGATTACTTTTTAAATCAAAAATTTTTATATATTTTTCAATGAGTTATATAAATATAAAAATATTTAAAATGTCTTGACAAGAAAAAGCTAGATTTTTCAAGCGCTGTGAATAAGTCAAGCTATTTTCTTTGTTTATTTGACTAAAAGCTATAAAAATATTGGCTTAAATCAAACAAATAACAATCAACTCATAAACAATTATTAATCTAATATTATTCAATAAGTTATAAAAACTAAGCGACTATTTATCTATAACAATAACCAATCTATTAGTTAACTAATAGATTGGTTAATATTTTTTCTTTAATTATTTAAAAAATCTTA
>JBEBWU010000054.1:0-8437 GCA_040391985.1 Entomomonas sp.
TTTTTGATCCTCCCTCTGTTCCTACTAATGCATTGCCTGTTTGGGGTGGTTTAGCTAATTTAGGAATTGGTATGGTGCGTGGGGGCGCTTATGATTACGAAGGTGTTACTTGTGATATACAAGGTAATCGTTATATTGTAAGTGAGGCTTATCTAGCTGTATTAAAAGTACCTCAGCAAGGCAAGCCCGAATGGCTGGCATTACCTGATAATTTATGGCAACAAGCTAAAGAGCAAGGGTTATTACAAAAGATCAACCAAATGCTAGAGGGGATAGCTATATCGCCTGATGGTCAAAGGTTGTGGTTGGCGGCGGAACGTAATAAACGCGGTATATTAGCTGTTCAATATGATGCTAAGCAAGGTTGGCAATGCCCAAATCAACAGTGTGTGTTATTAGTAGAGGGTAATAAAGAAGCTTTTCCTAAACAGTTTCGTCGAAAAAATCGTGTTGATGCTAGAGATTTCTCTGATTTAGTTTTTTATAAGGAAAAACTATTTACTTTAGAACGTGGTGCTTTTCGAGTTTGTCGTCGCAATTTAAAAGCAGAAGTAGAACAATGTTGGTCGTTTGCTGAGGAAGGGCTACAACCACAACGTCAATATAGAGCTTATGGTATGCCTGAAGCATTATGGGTGGATGACACAGGTGCGTGGATTGGACTCGATAACGACAATGCTAATAAACGAATAGATGGGGAAAGCCGCCCTATTGTTTGGCGTTTTGAAGCGCCAAAGAAAGGCTGGTTGGCAACAGAGGGAACACTAAATGACTGATCAAAATCAGCAACCAGCTGGCAAAGGTGCTGGTAAAACAATGATGATAATTGCTTGGTTAGTAGGTATGTTACTAGCAGTGAAGTTCTTTGCTAGCTGGGAAGAGGGAAAAATGAATCCCAATAAAAATCCTCAATCAACTTATACCAGTAATTATATAGAGGTGGTTTTAGACAGTGGACGTGGCGGCCATTATATGGCTACGGGTCGTATTAATGGTCAAACCGTTACCTTTATGTTAGATACAGGAGCAACACAAGTAGCTGTATCTGAATCATTAGCTAATAGATTAAATTTAAAAAAGCAAATGCCTGTTGATTTATCAACTGCCAATGGTATGGTTCGTGGTTGGGCAACTATGTTGGACATTGTGAGCTTAGGTGGAATTGAAATACAAAATGTGCGTGCAACCATTGCCCCAAATATGGACGATGAAGTGCTATTAGGTATGAGTTTTTTAAGGCAATTAGAGTTTACCCAACGTAATAACCAATTGATATTGCGTCAGTATAAGAGTAATTAGTAATGAGTGAAATAATAGATATGAGTTTAGATGGTGTTGAACGCCAGTCGTTAAAAACATTTACCGAGCAAGCTTATCTAAACTACTCCATGTACGTTATTATGGATAGAGCCTTGCCTCATATAGGTGATGGTTTAAAACCTGTCCAAAGACGTATTGTTTACGCAATGAGTGAGTTAGGTTTATCCGCTGATTCAAAACATAAAAAATCAGCACGTACCGTTGGTGATGTATTGGGTAAATACCATCCGCATGGTGATAGTGCCTGTTATGAAGCCATGGTATTAATGGCACAACCCTTTTCTTATCGTTATCCCTTAGTGGATGGACAAGGTAACTGGGGTGCTCCAGATGATCCTAAGTCTTTCGCTGCTATGCGTTATACAGAGGCTAGATTATCACGTTACTCAGAAACATTATTAAGTGAACTTGGACAAGGTACCGTTGAGTGGCAGCCAAACTTTGATGGCACAATGGATGAGCCTGTTACTTTACCTGCTAGATTACCCAATCTATTATTAAACGGTACCACTGGTATTGCGGTAGGTATGGCTACTGATATTCCACCTCATAATTTAAGGGAAGTGGCAGACGCCTGTATTCATTTAATTGATAATCCACAGTCCACTGTAGCTGATTTATGCCAGCATATTAAAGGACCTGATTTTCCTACTGAAGCAGAAATTATTACGCCACAAGTTGACTTACATACTATTTATGAAACAGGCCGTGGTTCAGTGAGAATGCGTGCTGTTTATAATATAGAGGATGGTGATGTAGTAATTACTGCACTACCACATCAAGTTTCTGGTGCTAAAGTACTAGAACAGATAGCAGGGCAGATGCAGGCCAAAAAATTGCCCATGGTAGCTGATTTACGTGATGAGTCCGATCATGAAAATCCAACTCGTATTGTGATAGTACCTCGTTCTAATCGTATTGATATTGAAGAACTGATGCAGCATTTATTTGCGACTACTGAGTTGGAGTCTAGTTATCGGGTCAATATGAATATGATTGGCCTTAATGGTAAACCACAGGTTAAAAGCCTATTGTTAATGTTAACAGAATGGCTTCAGTATCGTATTAATACAGTACGTCGTCGTTTACAGTTCCGTTTAGATAAAGTAGAGCGTCGTTTACATTTATTGGAAGGTTTATTAATTGCTTTCCTAAATTTAGATAGGGTAATAGAGATTATTCGTACTGAAGATCAGCCAAAACCTGTCTTAATGGAAACATTTAATCTAACAGAATTACAAGCTGACTATATTCTTGATACCAGATTACGCCAATTAGCACGTCTTGAAGAAATGAAAATTCGTGGTGAGCAAGATGAGTTACAAAAAGAACGTGAGCAACTACTAAGTTTATTAAATAATGAAAGCAAGTTACGTTCATTAGTTCGCCAAGAAATTATTCAAGATGCTGAAACTTATGGTGATGAGCGTCGCTCTCCAATAGTACAACGTGCTGAGGCGAAAGCGCTGTCTGAAAATGAATTATTACCTACAGAGCCTATTACGGTTGTGCTTTCTGATAAGGGTTGGGTGCGTTGTGGTAAAGGGCATGATTTAGAACCTGCAACTTTATCTTATAAAGCAGGGGATGGTTATTTATCGAGTGCTATTGGTCGTTCTAATCAATCATCGGTGTTTATTGATAGTACGGGGCGTAGTTATAGTATTGCTAGTCATACCTTACCTTCGGCTAGGGGACAAGGTGAACCATTAACAGGTCGTTTAAATCCACCTGCAGGTGCTAATTTTGAATGTGTATTATTACCTGATGATAATGCTCTATATATTATTGCCTCTGACGCTGGTTATGGCTTTGTGGTTAAAGGTGAAGATTTACAGACTAAAAATAAGGCAGGTAAAGCCTTATTAAGCTTGCCACAAAACGCTAAAGTAATTACTCCGCAGCCAATTAAAAATATCGAGCAAGATATGATTGCTGCGGTCACTAATGAAGGTCGTTTATTAATTTTTCCTCTAGCCGATTTACCTCAGTTAGCTAAAGGTAAAGGAAATAAGATTATTAATATTAGCAGTAGTCGCGCCGCTAATCGTGAAGAATATATGGTAAGTATTGCTGTATTACCTCAAGAGGCCAGCCTTATTTTACAATCAGGTAAACGTACTATTTCTTTAAAACCTGCTGATCTTGAACATTATCGTGGTGAACGAGGTAGACGAGGTAATAAATTACCGAGAGGCTTCCAACGAGTTGATGGAATGACTGTGGAAGAGGTTAAAGAAAGCAAAGAAACTACTAAAGAAACTGTAGATACAGAGTAATCTTAATAAACCCTAAAGCTGTTAATTAGTTGATAGTTTTAGGGTTTACTTTTTACTAAATTTATAAAATAAGTTAGGCTCACTAACTATATATAAATTATTTTTATCATCCATTGTAATACCTTCTGGTTGTCTGATATTACTTAATAAACCATGTTGGTTTCTTATTAATGGCATACAACCTACTATTTGATTATCTGGTGTCACTTCCAAAATAAGTTTTGATTCATCAGATAATACAAGCAAATGTTGATAAGGTTGGTAAAAGTGTAAACCTGAAATATCATCAATCAATAATGACCAGTTTCTATTAAGCTTAGTTACTGTTATAGCTAGATCTTCAATAAAACCTGTTATTTTATAGATGGTAACAGGATCAGATTCGTTAGAGGCATAAATTATTTTCGATTTGCTATTATAAGCCAGTCCTTCAAGCCCTTTATTAAACTTTTGAACTTCACCCACTTTCATTTGTGGCAGTAAATGGCCATCAACTAGAGTGGTTTGCTTATCAATAGTGGCTTTAAACAGTTTATGATGACGTTCATCAGCGATAATAAATTGATTATTACCAATATATTCAATAGCCTCAGGATCACGAATACCGTTTGTTGCAATAGTCCTTAGCAATTCCCCTTGAGTAGATAGTTCAACAATGGTGGGTGGTTTATTTAAAGTAGCAAAGAGGGTTTGAGTATCTTGATTCCAAGTGAGGGCGGAGAGGTTACTAGTAATGCCTTCCACTGGTTTTTTATTAATAACAATATGATAATTAGCTAGTTGTAAGGTATTAAGTAAGTTTAAGGTTTGTTTTTGGATTTGTAGGCAGGTTTGCTGTTGTTGAGTTTGGCAACCCACTATCAAGACAATAAATGATAATAGAGATAGTTGGATTGCCCTTAGTAACATAATTTTAGTTAGTTCTAGCTTCTTCAAAAGCATGGATATAAGGTTTAGCTAAACGTTGATCAGCTATTAAGTCAGCAAAGTTTTTACCTTGCTCATTTTGGCAGTCTAAAGGTAAGCCTTGTTGTTTAAAGAAGCTCAAAAAGCGCTCAAAATCTTCTATACGTAAACTATGATAGGCTCGCATTAGTTTATGTAGTGGAGCAGATACATCAGCAGCAGGTTCTGCATTTAAAAATGCCTTAACTTGCTCATCTGTCATGGGTTCGCCAATGATTTGTTTTTTATCTTTACGCATTGGATATTGCCTTTAAAAAATATATTAGACAACTATATTACTGGTTTTAAATAATTTTAGCCTAATCGTTTAGTCATATCCTTATGACTTTAGTTAATAACTAGCCTATATTTATTCGTACCTTAACGCTTCAGCTGGTTGAGTTTTAGAAGCTCGATAAGCTGGATATAAGGTAGCTAGGAAACTTAATATAAGTGCAGCAATACATACAGTAATAATATCACCTATTTGCATATCTACTGGTAAGAAGTTAATAGCAAATACATCACTAGAAAATACTTCGCTACCTGTTAATTTTTCATACCAGCCAGCTACTGTATTAATATATTGAGTCAGTAGAATCCCTAATACAGTGCCTGAAACAATACCAATTAAACCAATCACAGTACCTTGTATCATAAAGATACTCATAACCTGTCTTGGAGTAGCGCCTAGTGTTCTTAGAATAGCAATATCTAAGCGTTTATCAGATACAACCATAATTAATGTAGCAATAATATTAAATGCAGCTACTGCTACAATTATCATTAATAATAGGCCAATCATTGTTTTTTCCATTTTCATGGCACTAAATAGACTGCCTTGGGTTTTAGTCCAGTCTTCGCCTTGATAATCAGTTCCTAGTTCTTGGGCTAGATTTTTTACAACAGTAGGTGCTTTGTAAAGATCTTTTAGTTTTAAACGTATACCTTCTACCTGATTAGGTTGCCATTGTTTAATTTTTGCAGCATCACTGTAATGGATAAAAGCAAGGCTGTTATCAATATCAGCGTTAACACGGAAAGTGCCCACAACAACTGCTTTTTGCATACGAGGAGTAATACCACTGACTGTATTACTGGCAACAGGTACAATTAATAGTAGAGGAGTACCCACTCTTAAACCTAAATTACCTGCAATAGCTTCCCCAACAATAATACCGAACTCATCTGGTTTGAGATCTTGGTAACTACCAAAAGTAATATGTTTACTTAAAATAGAAACCTTGTCTTCTTGTGCAGGATCAATACCACTGACCATAACAGGGCTCATTTTACCTCGATAGGAAAGCATGCCTTGTAATTGTGTTATTGGTGCAACACCTTCTACATTAGGATTGTTGATAACTTGTTGGGCAATGGTTTGCCAATTATCAATAGGTTGTTCTTTATGGGTAATAATACCGTGTGACACCATACCCAAAATACGACCACTCATTTCTTTTTGAAAGCCATTCATTACTGATAGTACAGTAATCATGGCAATCACACCTAAAGCTAAGCCAATCATAGAGGTTAGTGAAATAAAAGAGATAAACTGGTTACGACGTTTAGCCCTAATATAACGTAAGCCAACAAATAGTGTAAAAGGTCTAAACATAGCTTATCCTTTTACTTCTTCTATTAGTTTTCCTTCTGTCAAACGTAATGTTCTATCCATTTGACTGGCTAACTCTAATGAGTGAGTAACAACTAAGAATGTAGTACTTAATGATTTACTGAGTTCCAACATTAATGCTTGGATACTTTGTGCGGTATGCTGATCTAAGTTACCTGTAGGTTCATCAAGTAACACTAGCTGTGGTTTATTAACTAACGCTCTAGCAATAGCAACACGTTGTCTTTCACCACCTGATAGTTCAGAAGGTTTATGCTTTAAACGATGTTCCAAACCAACTCGTTTTAATAGATCTGTTGCTCTTTGCTCAGCTTCATTAATATCAGTTTTACCAATTAATAATGGCATAGCCACATTTTCTAACGCTGAGAACTCAGGTAATAAGTGATGAAATTGATAAACAAAACCTAGTGCTTTATTACGTAATAAACCACGTGCTTTTTCATTTAAAGCTGAGAGTTCTTGACCTGCTAACCATACACTGCCTGAAGTAGGAGTATCTAAGCCACCTAACAAGTTGAGTAAAGTACTTTTACCCGCACCAGATTGACCAATAATAGCCACTCTTTCACCTGCTTGTAAGTGAAGTTCAACACCTGATAATACTTGTACAGCGTTGGGGCCTTGTTTATAGGTCATGCCTAAGTTTTTACAACTTAATACTAACGAATCATTCATAGCGTAATGCCTCTGCAGGTTGAATACGTGCTGCGCGCCAAGCAGGGTAGAGAGTAGCTAAAAAGCTTAATAACAAGGCAGCACCGCAGATAATCACAACATCTTTTATCATGATTTGTGAGGGGATATAGTCAATAAAATAAATTTCTGAATTAAGAAATTGGTGACCTGTTATAGTTTGTATCCAAGCCAATATATCGCTGACTTTTAAAGCGGCTAAGACACCTAAAATTCCACCAATAAATGTACCTATAACACCAATGATAGTACCTTGTACCATAAAAATACTCATAATTTCTGTTGGTGTTGCACCTAGTGTTCTTAGAATAGCAATATCTGATTTTTTATCAGTAACTACCATCACTAGGGTGGAAATAATATTAAAAGCGGCTACAGCTACAATTAATAACAACAACATGCCAATCATATTTTTTTCTAAACGAATAGCCTGATATAAACCACCATAACTGCTTTTCCAAGTGGTGGCATAAAAACTACGAGGGTTAGGTAAGTTTTTTAATACATCCATAGCTACTTCATTAGCTTGGAATAAATCTTTTAATTGTAAACGTAAAGAAAGTGTTTGATTAACAGGTAAACGAACTAAACGATTAGCGTCTTGAATATGGACCATCGCAAAATGATTATCTAACTCACCTGTTCCAGCATGAAAAATACCTTTAACAGTAAAACGTTTCATACGAGGGAATATACCAGCAGGCGTAACAGAAGCCTCTGGCATAATATAAGTAATTTTATCGCCTATTTTAGCGTTTAATTTTTTGGCAATACCTGAACCTATAATAATACCAAACTCACTAGGTACTAAATCATCTAATTTACCTTCTGTGAAGTATTGGCTAATAATAGATACATTATTTTCTGCTTGTGGATCTATACCATTCGCTAATATGGATTCAATCTGACCATTAAAACTTAACATACCTTGCATTTTTAAGAAGGGAGCTACACCAATTACTTCAGGGTTTTGTTTAATGTTTTTAGCAAGTGCTTGCCAATCATCTATAGGTTGATAGGTTTCAATGGTAGCTTGAGGAATCATACCTAATACACGCTCACGCATTTCACGATCAAAGCCATTCATAACAGATAATACTAAGATCATTACCATTACGCCTAAAATAAGTCCTAGCATAGAAGTAAAAGAAATAAATGACACAAAATGGCTACGGCGTTTAGCGCGCGTATAACGTAATCCAACAAAAATAGGAAAAGGTTTAAACATAATGGTTAGTTAATACCAATTTTTAATATTTTATAAAACCGTTAATACTACCTGTATTCGCATTAAAATCACACTAATATTTGTAAGTAGAATTATCTTTTTATTATAAATAGAGAGGAGAAGAGAATAGAGAATGGTGAGATAGTTAGAAACTACTTTCCCTTAAAAATAAATACAATAATTAAATTTTAAGGGAAAGAGATACTAATTTACTATTAGTAATTAGCTATTAACCTTTAATGAAAGCTAATAAGTCTTCGTTTATTTGGTCTTTATGTGTACTACATAGACCATGAGAAGCACCTTTGTATACTTTTACAGTTGGATTAGGTA
>JBEBWU010000055.1:0-8436 GCA_040391985.1 Entomomonas sp.
GAATATTATTCGAGTATTCGTCCTAAACGTGTGGTGAAACGCAGTGAGCGTCCTATTCAAGCATTACGTCGTGCAGGTATTCAGTATGTGGAAGTGCGTTGTATGGATATTAATCCATTTATGCCACTGGGTATTGATGAAACCACGAGTTATTTCTTAAATAGTTTCTTGTTGTATTGTGCTATTCAAGAAAGTCCTTTAATTGTTCAATCAGAATGTCGTTTAGCGACTGATAATTTCTTAACCACTGTTAAAGAAGGGCGTAAGCCAGGCTTAATGTTACAGCGTGGTGATGAGTATGTGTCATTAACAGAGTGGGCTAAAGAGTTATTGGCTGATATTACAAAAACAGCAGAATTGCTTGATAAAGCGTGTGGTACTGATAAGCATAGTTTATCTGTATTAGTACAGCAGGCTAAGGTGACAAATCCTAATTTATTGCCTTCTGCACAGGTGATGTTTGCGATGGAAGAGCAGCAATTAAGTTTTACAGAGTTTTCATTACAACAAAGTAAAATCCATAGTGAAAACTTTAAAAAACAATCTTTAGATGAAGCGGTTAAACAACAGTATGTGGATTTAGCTAAGCAATCGATAGCTGAACAGGAAGCGTTGGAAAAAGACAATAGTCAAACGTTAGATGAGTATATTGCTGAGTATATTAATAACGTTTAATAGTTGAGTGTTGGATTAGTATAGCGAGGTTTGAGATGTCAATATTGGTAAATGCTTATTCTACGGTAACTAATCCGCCAGCTATTCATTTTCCTTGTGAGCGTTTAAATCAGCGTGGGTTAGATGATCCTGAGTTGATGAAGCACCTCAATGGTTTTGTAGGTTATATGATGAATGCAGGGGATGGGCAGATGAATGCTCGTCGTTATGCTTTGTATCGTCATATTCAAAGGGTTAAGCATCAGTTTAGTTTTGAAATTGAGGAAGATAAGCTCAATGAGTTTGCAGCATGGGGCTGGCAGGCTAATGTGATTGTGTATATGCCTGATGGCACTATCCGCAATCCTAATGGAGTGGTTTTACAATATCCTGATGGTAATATTGATTTAGATGCAGATGTACCTTATCCAGCAGAAGCTTTACAACGTAAAGCAAAAACTGAGCAGTATTTAGAAACGTTGGGGTTACATACGCCAATTAGTTTGCCGCCTGTGGTAGCTGAATCTGAAGTGATACTAAGAGCTCCTGATGAGGTGGCTAAGCGTGCTTTGGCTGTTATGTTAGCCTCTATTCAAGCTGAAAGTTTTCGAGATGATGAGGCTATCGACCCTGTGGAGTTTGAGGAGCGTTGTCCAATGGGCGTAGCTGCTTTATCAGATAATGAGCGTGATTTTATTCATAGTAAGCAGCCAACAGAGCAGGATATCGTTAATATGTCTTGGCGTTATGAGGCTTTGTTGCCTTTACAATGGGCTATTAACTGGCAAGCAGAATTACCTTTTGCTGATACTATTTGTGATGTTTCATCATTAGTTGAAAAGGGCATGCAATATAGTGAACAGGGAATTACTACAGTGACCTTAAGGTCAGTCAGTGAGTTGTTGGATGCTTTAGATTTACATTACCGTTTGCATTGGATAGCAAGGGATTTCCGAATTAAAGAGAAGCAACCGCCAGCTTCAATTATGGAGGGCGTTATTCAAGAGCGCCATCATGCTTTAAATTGGTTAACTTGTTTTGAAAATGCTGATTGGGATGATGTTGATACACCAACTTGATATTTTTTATCTTGTCATACAATTGACATAATGTTTGTATTAAATTGATAGGTCCTTTTTTAATTGGCTAGTTAGTCATGCCTTTATCCATCTTTTTTGTTTTGTTATTTGCAGCTGCTTTGCATGCTACATGGAACACTATTGTTAAGCAGGCAGATGATAAGCTGTTTACTGCACTAATGGTTGCTTGTGTTGCTGGTGGTATAAGTGGTTGTTTATTACCGTTTGTACCATTGCCTGCTAAGGAGAGTTGGCCATTTTTAGGTAGTTCTGTATTTTTGCAAGTTGTGTATGTTGTATTGGTAGCTAATGCCTATCGTATAGCAGATATTAGTCAGACCTATCCTATTATGCGCGGTAGTACACCGTTGTTAGTAGCAATTATTGGGACGTTATTTTTAGGTGAGCATTTATCACTTATAACATGGGTAGGTATTGGTTTAATTGGTAGTGGTATTGTAGGGATGTCTTTAGGGAAGACAGTTAATTATCGTGGTTTGATAATTGCTTTGTTGGTTGCTTTGTTATTGGCTTGTACTACCTTAATGGATAGCCGCGGGATTGGTTATGCAGGAACTACATTAGGCTATATTTTATGGTTGTTTTTTTTAGCGGCAATTCCTATGTTTGTATGGATTGTTTTCTTTAAACGCCAGCAGTTTTTATGTTATTGGTATAAACATTATAAGTTGGTTTTAGTGGGTGGTGTAGGTAATGTGGGTTCTTATGGATTAGCATTATGGGCAATGAATTTTGCACCTGTAACCATAGTAGCAGCTTTGCGTGAAACATCTATTTTATTCGCTATTGCAATTGCTGCCTTGTTTTTAAAAGAGAAAATCTCTTTGTTACGGTGGTTGATGGTGTTGGTGATTGTGGTAGGTGTGATGACATTAAGGCTGGTTCATTGAGTCATTATTTTGCCAGTTAATTAATGCATCCGTTTGATCTGCACAGAGAGCAAGGTTTTTGCTGATTATTAGGGCACACTCATAAAGTTCACCATTGGTTTTTGGTTGACAGTCTTTAATTGATAAACGTTCGCAAGCTGTAATTAGTGGTGGCGTAAGCTTTATAATTTGAGTTTCAGTGACGATTTGTTTATCAGTACAGGCCATCAGGAACAGGCTGATTAGCCCAATTATAAATAGTTTTATCTTCATGTTGTTGCCTTTTGAACTGTTGCGTTAGTTGGTTTGCCTGTTGTTGTGTTGCTAGACGTTTTTGCTCTAGATCGTTAATGTAGTGCCTGTTTTGTTGTGCTTGTTTCTCGAGTAGGTCAATAGCACCGTTGAGGTTTTTATTGACGTGTACCAATTGGTTTAATTGCTGTTCTGCTTGACTGAGTTCGCTGCGTATTTTGTCACGTTGGTTTTTAATCATGGATGTGTAGATGATAAGTAACAACAGGATGATGATTAAACCAATAATGGGGTAGTTGAGTAGTTTTTGCATTTGAGGCTCCTAGCGCTTATTTGTTAGCACTTGGTTATCGAGTAACTCAGATTGTTATTATCAATAAATTAGTGTGTTATTTATTTTGGCTTGAGCAAGAATAATTCTAAAACACAATAAACAGATTATTAATCTTGCCAGCTACCTTTACCTCCAATGCGTACAGCAAAATACATAAGGTTGGCTAGTAGGTAGTTAGTACCACATTCTCTGAGTGCGTCATAAAAAATTTTATCTGCTTGTTTTCTGCCAAAACGATTGGTTAGGTGGTTGTAGATATAATCATGTATTACTGCTGGGCGACGTGTTACAGGTGTACTTGGATTAACAATACGCCAAGCAATGCGTGGAATGCTTGCTAGGTCAGTGGTAAAGCCACTTGGTACATTAATAAGACCATATTTGGGGTGATCATAGGTTAATGGTTCGGCTAGTTGCCATGTACCACTAGGAACTACTTTAAGTATTAGGTCATTTAAAAAAGGCATTAGATTTACCTCTAAGCTAACTAAGAAATGGTTAATATGATGTTTAGCTTAATAGTTTAGATAGGGATTAGATTGTTGCTGTGGCAAGAAAAAATGGGTTTAAAAGAGGCATATTTATAGGAAAGGGCAATCTAGTTGCTCTTGGGTATGATTAAGCGCGAATTGCGAAAAGTGTTTTTTCTGCAGATGCTTTATCACTTTTAATGATAAATGTGTTTACTTGTTGGTTTTGAATAATAACGATATGGTATTGATCTTTATTAGAGCCAATATTTTCATAGAAATAAATTTCTTTATTACCTTGTTGGTATTTGGTGACTAAGGTGTTGCTATCTATATTTAGAGTATCGAAAAATTGTTTCTCTTCTTCTGTTAATAAATTAGTGTCCATTAGTTTATAAAGCACTTTAATAAAATCTACAGTTGTTAAGCCTCTACTTTCTAGCTCTTCTAATATATCTTTATAAGCCATATTGTTTTTTGAAATATGCTGTGCTGTAAGGTGTTTACTAGCATTTACATAGAGCAATAAACTAACATATTGGTCACTGGTAATTGTGGCAGGTGTGCTGTCTATAGCAGTTATAGTGTCATAAAAAATGATGTTATGGCCTTGTGATATAGGTTGGTAGTTAAAAACACCTTGTCTAACAACGGGTAAGTTATTAGTTTGGATAGTTGGTTGTTGGTAAATTTGTTTAAGGTTATTTAAAGATTGTTGAAGCGTTGTTGATGTATTCATATTTTTCCTTAAAGTTTTAGTGGTTAAAAAAGGCTAACAATTGTTAGCCTTAAAAATTAAAAGTAATTTTTATAAATAGTGTGTATTGGTTACTTCATAAATAGATTGACTCTGAAGCCGCTACCTACATATTTCCATGACTCTTTGCCTTTTTGGTTAAAGTGTTCTTCTGAGTCTGTTTGAGGATTACCCATGCGATCAAAGCTGTATGCTACAGGATGATCTCCCATTGCAAATACAGCGTGCTCTACTGATGGCATATTGCCAATGTATTGCCAACCATATTCACCTAGCGCATCTAATTCTTCTTGTAAGCGTGGATCAATATCAGGATGTACAGGTGATACGAATAGTGTTACTGGGCCATTTGCATAACCAAAGATTGGACGCTCACGATATTCCGCAATAAACTGCCAACCTAGTTGACCATGTGCCTCAAATGCTTGACGAATTCCTTCTTCTGGAATTTCTTCAAGATTTAAAGTGCTGTAGCTTACAGCAGAACCATCGTAACCAATATAAGCAAAGATAGCGTTTCTATTAACGGCACCTAAGAATAATAAGAATTGGCTACCTAACTCATTAAATTTGTTGATTAAACCAATAGTGCTTAATGAGTGTACTTGGTATTCAATAACACGTCCTACATAGTTAAAAGTCATTACACCACTATTTTCTTCAAAGTTGTAGAACGCCCAACCATCAGCACCATACTCATTCATAATAGTTTGTAAAGTAGCTGTGTTATTCATTTCTGTAGTTGTTAATTCACGTCTACGGCTTTGATAAATTTTAGGACCATTAATTAAGTCTTCTCTTGTAAACATTTAAATCTCCATATTTTATTAAGTTTAAGAAGACTATCGAGTAGTTCTGGTGTCATTTTAAAAGTGGTTAAGTTATTTTTCTTTTTGCTTAAGCAAGAAAAATTAATTCTTAGCAAGTTCAATAGCTCGTTCAATAAGATCTGTGCTGTAGTAATGATAATAGAGATTACCATTTTCTACTGCGGTAATGGCGCGCACTAATTCTATGAGTACTGAGTTACTAAGGTTTATTGTTTGTTTTGGTAAGACACCTAGTGTTGTGCAAACACGCATAATGTAACCTTGAGTGTTGTTTTCATTAGGTGGGGCGTAGCGATGGATGATTGATTCCACTGTATTTAATCCGTATTTATCTCGATAGGTGAACATAATCTTCACCATCGCACGCAGCCCATGAATTGAATCTTTAAATTGACAGAAAGATTTATCAGTACGTTTGTCTTGGGGAACTAGTCCTTGCCAGTTACTACCCCAGCGAATATTGCCAGGGTTGTTATTTCTAATACCTCTAGGTAGGCTCATTGGTCATCCATCCTTTTATTAATTGTTTTTAAAATAAAATTTCTGAGCGCTGTTACGCCAATAAAGCCAATGGCACCACCAATGGTGATAGCAGCGCTATCTGGAAGGCTAAATATTTCAATTAAACTAGTAATGCATAGTGATAATGCTCCACAAATAAGTGCTTCTAGCATCACTCTGGTAGGTTTGGTGTTTTTATCATCATAAAGAACACGCAGCATAGCGATTATGGAAGCCATAATCGCACCCTGTACAGTAGCGCTTTCAGTCATGGCTATGTACAGTATCTGTAAGAATGATGGGTCTTTGTTTGGCATGTTGTGTTTCCTGTTTAGTAGATTGGGTGTAATAGTTAATTTGTTTACAACGATTACACTTAATTTCTACTTCTGAATAATCACTAATTTTGGCTAGTAATTTGTGACATTTTTTACAACGAAATTCCTTTAGCATGGTTTTCTCCCAAGACTTTTAGAAGTTGTTTGAAAAGCTATTATGCTAGGAGAGGAGGGAAAATTCTTTTTGTTTGAGCATAAAAATTTAAGTATAAAAAAAGGCACATTTTTATGTGCCTTTAGTGAATATATGTATTATCTTTTGGTGCTAGGGAGTGTAGTTGCTCTTGGCGAAGGATATGAACCAGAGCCATGACTAGGTGGTCTATGTGCATTATTGTTATTACTTGGTCTTGCTGGACTCATATTGTTATTTTTTTGACCAAAAGGCGTTGAGGGCAATGTAACATTTTGGTTTTTATGGGGAGGACGCCAGTTATTGTGTCCATGGTTTGGTGGGCGTGGACGATTATAGTTATTGCCATAATAATCAGGATAGTAATTGTAATTATTACGATAATTGTAACCATAACTATAACCAGCATTATAATTGTTATTTGTTTGGTTTGAATCACTTGTCACAGTATAGTTGAAGTTATAACTATGTACTGGAGTATTAGTAGTTTCTTTGGACTTTTGAGCAGCAGCAATTGCTTTTTCCTGAGCAATAAGCTTTTCTTCCTCTGAAAGGTTAGAGTGACAACGAACAACTTTTTTATTGTTATTATTTAAGTATTCTGTACAAAAGCCAAAGTCTGTATCTTTTGTTTGGACATGAATAATTTTTTCATTATTATTCCCACAACCATCTTCTGTATTTGTATAACAAGGGCTGCTATAGGCTATGCTGATTGGCATAGCAATAAGGGCAATAGTAAATGTTAATCTCTGTAATTTATTCATTTTATTTACCCCCAAAAAATGGGTTATATATGACATTTTAATTCTAAAGTATTTTTTTAGGATAATAAATACTTTAACTAAGAAAGCAAACATATGTTTGATCTGACCTTGTTTTCATATACTTTATTTAGGTTTCCTCCAGTTTAAACCATAAAATGATACATTTGTTGTATAGCTATGTTTAAATTTACTTTAAGGTTTTTTGGGACGAAATCCTCCACTATTTGAGCTTTTTCCTAATTTTGTACTTGGTAAAGTTACATTTTGATTATTAGATTGGTAGTCTTGGTTATAATTATCATCCTGAAAACGATCAGGATAATAGTATATATAGGTATCTCCTCCAGAATAGTTATAATTATTTCCAGAGTAGTCATCACTTCTAGAGTAATTACTACTACTAGAAGATGCAGGAATAGAACTATAAATGGTTCCTTGTACAGGTCTATTATATGAATTAGCAGTAGATGTACCTGTTTTATTTAGTTCTAAGTTTGCAGTGGTGGAGTAGCAGTACATGACACGTTGTTTGCTCTCATCAAAATAATCTAAACAAAAACCAAAATTTGTATTTTTTGTTGTGATATTAATAACTTCTTGATCTGTATCGCCACAACTTCCTATATCCGTATAACACGTATTACCATAGCTCATAGTAATACTACTAAGAACAAGTGTAGTAACCAGTATTAGTTTTTTTATGTTATTCATTCCATTTTCTCCTATAGAATAGGCATTTTTGATATTCTATATTTAAACTTTCTTTGAATAATAAATACATTACATTAAAAAAACAAACATATGTTTTATGTAATATTTATTTACATACATAGATGTATGTGATTATTAAGGAATTATTGATATAACCTTGTTACAAACAGAAATATATTCTTATAAGAAGATGAATAAACGTCATCAGTAAAAGTCTTTAATTAGAAAGATTTCTTGTTATTTTCAGTGTATGATATAAACAGTTCTAAAGTTATGGAAATAAGTACAACGTGAAGAAATATCTTTATTCAACAGCATATTTTGTAGTTGTTGGTTTATTGTTTGCCACTTTATTAATTATGATACCTGTACAGATAATGGCTTTTATGCAAGGTGATAAAGGTTTTGTCAGTATATTGCAAAGTATTGTTATTCTTCCCTTTATTGCAGCTGTTGCAGGTAGTTTATTAGCAGGTATTCCTGTGGTAATTACAGGTTTTTCTATGGCTTACTTTAATCGCCTTTCTATGCCTATTTTTGTAATAGCTACTGTAATAGTAGGCGTTGTATTAGAGTTTATTTACTGCCAACTATTATCCGTTAAAGCTGATTATGTTCCCATCATTTTAATTGTAACAGCCGTTACTACATTATTTTTATGCCTTAGCTGGCGGTTATGGATAGATCCTCGTATTAGCGATTAATCTATTAAAAATATCA
>JBEBWU010000056.1:0-8431 GCA_040391985.1 Entomomonas sp.
TTTACGAGGTTTGCTACCAGCTCGACATGCCCCTCAAGTTTCATCACCAGCGTCGAATCCTAATCGACCCCAAAGGGAAACCTTAGGTTATAGGTATTATAGTTGATTAGTCACTAGATGTCGAATAACAGCCTTATTCATTTTATTAACTAGAAGCTAAAACCTTTTTATAAAGCTCTATATACTGGTTACTCACAACTTCTTGCGACCATAATTTAACAGCTCTTTCTCTAGCATTTTGTTGGAGTTGCTTATAGTTATCTTGATCTGTCAAAATCTTCCTAATACCCTCTGCAAGATCTTCACTATCATAAGCTCTGGCTAGATAACCTGTTTTATTATGCTCAATTGCTGAAGTAAGCCCTGTACAATTAAATGCTACAACAGGTGTTCCACATGCCTGTGCTTCTGTTGCTGTTTGAGGTAAATTTTCTTGTCTTGAAGGAACAACCATTATATCAATTGCATTATAGAAAAGAGCCATAGAAAACTCGTCATTTAAATGTCCCATATAATGAATAGGTATATTAATACTACCTTTTTCTTTAGGTCTGCTTTGTCCAACAACAACACATTCCATTTTTTCTAACATTTTAACATCTGTTATACAATTAAATGCTTGTACTAGTAAATCAAAACCTTTTAATAAAGTATTAGTTCCCAATATTGCTGCAAAACCAACTAATATAATATCTTGTGGTAACTGTAGTATTTCTCTACATAATTTTTTATTCAATGGTTTAAAAAGCTCAATATTAATTGGATTAGGTATGATGGATATTGGCCACTCTTTAAATAAATCACTATCTAATGCACATTTAGACAACCAATAACTTGGTGAAACGATATGAAAAGGCTTAGTCCAATGCTTCTTTTTACGCAACCATACTTTACGATCAATATCTAATCCATGTTCTCCTTCCAATCTATTATTTTTGTAATATCCCAGTCTAAACCTTGCACTAATAATATCTTCAACAATATGCTCAGAACCACAAAATGCCCACATATCATGTAAAGTCATCACTATAGGCTTATTAATAGAAGAAATCTGTTTAACTGATAAAGCTTCTGCATTACACCAATGTAAATTAACTAAATCATATTTAGATCTATTAATATCTTTAAGTAAATGACTTCCAAACCAATTACCTGAATGCAACATTTTATTGTCAGTTTTTTGAAGTTGCTGAATTCTATTTGATAAAATATTCTTTAAAATTATTAAAACTCTTTCCATCTTAGATACAGATGTGTGAATATAAAAATAATCTGTATTTTTATGCAATACAAACATCTCTGCATCTAAATTTTCTAACCTCAATGATTGTAATAATCTAAATGCTGCCCTATCAGCACCTCCTATACCATCTGTAGTTGATACAATCAAAGGCTTCATAATGATAGTATTCTCTTTAATTTATACTTAATACGAGCAATAAAACCGAATTTATACTGTAAATAAAATCTTCTAATTCTTGCTATTGCTATAGGATTTTCTACTATTGTGTCTGGGAAATTTAATGGATATTTATTATTAAAAGAAGAAATATAAACATCTTTATCATCACAATTTTCTCCAGAACCATCTACACCTATATTTTTAACAAAACTTTCTGTAGGATTTAAACAAAATCCCTGTTTTTCAAAAATAGTAGCATACCAAAAAATTGCCCATGTATTTAATTGACCTTTTGCATTAGCAACAACTTGAGTCCAAAAATCATGTACTCCACCCAAATTAAATTGTTTAATTTTTCTTCTATTCCATGTCTTTATTAATTGATTAGGTTTTTTTTCATAATATTGCCAACGATCTTCCCATGTTGCCCACCCCCAACAATTCATAACTCTCCAGAAAAAAGTATCTCCTATTTCTTGTTTATCAATGGGATAATTCCAACCACTAATATGCCAAACATCTTTTTTATCTTTATATTTACTTAAAGCCGCATTCATAAATTGTAAAAAATTTGGAGAAGTTACAATATCATCCTCTAAGACTATAGCCTTACCATAAACTTTAATAATAGAACTGACTCCCTCAATAATACTCTTTGCTAAACCATAATTTTCTTCTCTTTCTATAATTTTTATAGTCTTAAAGCCATTTATTTCTCTGATAACATTTCTAACTTCTTTAACAGATTGAATATCTGCAGTACTTCTTGGATAATCAGAAAAAATTATTAAGTCTGTTTGACTAGCTAAGGTATTTTTGCTTAAAGCTAAAAGAACCTCTCTTGTATGCTCTGGGCGAGAGTAAACAAAAAGAACAACCGGAGCGTATACATAATGAATATTTTTATCTGACAATTTTGCTTACCCAATATATTAGAAAACTCTAATCATCTTATATTTTTTCAGCTACAATTTTTATTTGAGTTAAATTAGTATTGATTCGACCATAAACCTTACAAACCAAATCAAAGATACCTCTCCCTAACTTAGCGAATCTCTCATAATGTGGAGGCCATCTATGTACAAATGGCTCTACAGAAATTATTTTAAATCCAACAGAGACAAAAAGATTACCTAGTGTCATAGCATTCCAAGTGTAAAGATGCATATTTATATCCCCTGATTGCCACTTATTTCGCCACCCTTCACAAGGAACAACAAATATTATTTTACCTCCTACACATAACTTGGAAAATAATTGTGTTAACTCATCATATGGATTGTGACAATGTTCTAATGCATGATTAGAAATGATAACATTATAAAAATTATCTGGCAGTTCATGAGTATATTTTACAGAGTTTATCTTATTATAGATGCAAATAATCTAGCAGCATCATTCAACTCAACTCCAATTTTTTCAGCGCAGTTAATATTACGAAGTAACCAACCACCACCAGAACCAAACTCTAATACTTTATGATCTTCTTCAATATGACTGTCAAACTTAGTAAGATTAGCCCAACCACCAAACTTTCCAACACTATTTTGCCAAGTAAAGTACTTTTCATCATAATAAGATGCAGGATTATTTTCCATATCACAACCTATATCGATTTATATTAAAACAGTATACTCTTTTAATATAATTAAATAAAAAAGGATACTTAAAGTACCCTTTTTATAAATATTTAATGATTTTAATTTTACTTAATATCATCTAACTTATTTTCTTCAAGCTCCATTTGCTCATACGTATTAGTAGGCTTAGATAAACTCAATCCATTATCATTAATATTATTTATAATAACATTACTGTTATTTTCCATTTCTGCTAACTGGCGACGTTTAATTTCACGTGGATCATTAGGCGCACGTCCAACAGTACGAGCAGGTTGTTCCACTACTTTTTCCGTCTCAGCTGACTGTGTTGCTGTTGAATTTAATTCTACCGTATTATTACTAACTGATGGCATAACTTGCTGTTCAGTAGTAGATTTTGATGCAGCATGCTCTTTTACCTCTACTTCTTTTAAATTAGATTCAGTAGTAGGTTGAGCCTGTTCTTTCACCTCTTCCTTAACAATAGGAGTAGGCTTAGGCTGCTGATCAAACTTTTGTATTTGTTTAGCTGTTTCAGAAACGACAGTGATCTCTTTTGATGCAGAGGTCTCCACTTTTTCCTGCTGTGGTTCAACAGGCTTTTGAGCTTTCTCAACAGTAGCAGCTTGACTATCTTGAGCATCAATAGGCTGTTTCTCCATTGTATACTGTGGATTTTCTGTTTCAACTGCTTCATTACGCTGTTCACGTTGACGATCATTTCTTGGATTACGACGACGTTGACCTCTTGCTCTACGACGAGGACGTTCATCATTATCTATAACATTCTCATCATTTTTTACTAATATTTCTTCTGGCTTTTCTACAACCTCAGGTTCAATATTCTCTTTAACTCGATCATTATTTTGATTACGACGATTAGGACGCTCCTGTTTAGGCTTACGTTCTTCATCTTTATCTTTTGTAGAAGTATTTCTATCTTCTCTCGAATTATTTTGTTGTGCATCACGACGATTATTACGACGTGGTTGATTTCTATTTTCGTTTTGTGGACGACGACCATTACGGTCATTATTAGTAGTCTTTTCAGTTTTATGAGCTACCTCTTCAACAGGTTCTTCTTTAGCTGAAAATAAACTAACTAATGACTTCACTAAACTTCTTAAACCGCCAGCTTTTTTCTCAGCCTCAGGTGCTGGTTGTTTTGGAGCAATTGTTTTAACCACTGCTTCTTGGCGAATTAATGCTTTAGAAGAGCTTACATGGTTATGATCATCTTCAACTTCTGCATGCTGAATTTCATAGCTTAATTCATTAAACTGTGCATCTGGACTATCAGTACGTAACCGTTGAACCTCAAAGTTAGGCGTTTCTAAATGATCATTAGGAACAATAACGATTCTAACTTGGCTACGTAATTCAATTTTAGTAATAGCATTACGTTTTTCATTTAACAAAAATGCTGCTACAGGAATAGGTACTTGTGCCCTTACTTCAGCAGTAGACTCTTTTAAAGTCTCTTCTTCAATCAAACGTAAAATAGCTAAAGCAATAGATTCAATATCACGAATAGTACCTTGACCATTACAACGTGGACAAGTTACACCACTCGTTTCACGCAATGATGGACGTAACCGTTGACGTGACATTTCTAAAAGACCAAACTTAGAAATAGAACCTACTTGAACACGTGCACGATCAGCCTTTAAGGCCTCTGTCATTCGATCTTCAACAGCACGACGGTTCTTTGAAGGAGTCATATCGATAAAGTCGATAACAATCAACCCTCCAATATCTCTTAATCTAAATTGACGAGCAATTTCATCGGCAGCTTCTAAGTTAGTTTGTAAGGCTGTTTCTTCAATATCACTACCACGTGTTGCACGTGCAGAGTTAATATCAATAGAAACCAATGCTTCTGTTGGGTCAATAACAATAGAGCCACCAGAAGGTAAACGCACTTCACGTTGAAAAGCAGTTTCAATTTGGCTTTCAATTTGATAACGGTTAAATAAAGGAACAGGATCTTGATAAAGCTTCACTTTATTTTTGTATTGAGGAATTACCTGGCTAATAAAGTTTAATGCTTCCTCATAAGCATCTACTGTATCAATTAATACTTCACCAATATCTTGACGTAAATAATCACGAATAGTACGAATAATAACGTTACTTTCTTGATAAATTAGAAACGGTGCAGGACTACTATCAGCTGCTTCTTTAATAGCAGCCCATAATTGTAATAGGTAATCTAAATCCCACTGTAACTCTTCAATACTACGACCTAAACCTGCTGTACGAACAATAAGTCCCATATCAGGTGGTGTTTGTAAAGCATTTAGGATTTCTTTAAGCTCTGATCTTTCATCGCCTTCAATACGACGTGAAATACCACCAGCACTCGGGTTATTTGGCATTAATACCAGATAACGGCCTGCTAAGCTAATAAAAGTAGTTAACGCAGCACCTTTGTTGCCACGCTCTTCTTTTTCAACTTGCACGATAACTTCTTGGCCTTCCTGCAATAAATCTTTAATACTAGGACGACCACCATTACCATCAGGTGTATTAATGAAATACTCACGGGAAATTTCTTTAAGAGGTAAAAAACCTTGACGACCAGAACCAAAATCAACAAAAGCTGCTTCTAAACTTGGTTGAATAGCAGCAATTCGGCCTTTATATATATTGGCTTTCTTTTGTTCACGAGCACCAGACTCGATATCTAAATCAAATAGACGTTGACCATCTACAAGCGCTACACGTAACTCTTCAGGCTGAGTTGCGTTAATCAGCATTCTTTTCATATTGTACCATCTGTTTCCATGCGAACAGAAACACTCGGGCACACAACGCTCAAGGCCATTGTTTGGGGCGCGCTAAAGTGGTATACCACCTTCGTGTCTAGCGTGACTAACAAATCATAGTTAATCCGCGACCGCGTCTCCTGTTTTTGTAATTACAAAAACATATAGTTGCAGGAGTAGTAATCTATTTAGTAAGTCGGATGCTATGGCATCTAAATCTTTAAACTAAACACTTACTTTATAGTACATCTCCACCCAACATGTTCCATGATAAATTGGGTGCCGCGTTCAGTATTTTCGCTCGCGGGTTATTACTTTATTAAAACCATCTTTATTAATAATGGTTTTAGCCATATTTCCAGAACTTTTATCAGATTAAATTATTACTGATTGGTAGTCTGAACCTACATATAATCTTTCACTTATTACTAAACAATTATTAGCTAATGCTCTACTTTGCAGACATTTTATAACCAGAATGAAATAAAACAGGTTTCAATATCTGTATATTTGTTTCTCTATAAACAAATAATTCTGCGACAAGCTATATAATTATAAATAAACTTTGTAATGATTAAAATATTTCTCACTAATTATTAATGAGCGGATTAAATGGCCTTTTTTAGAGACATATTTTATTTATTCATTATAAAACTTATTTTAAGCTAATAACAATCATATATACCTTTTATAGGTTCGCTGAATATAACAGTTAATATGCTATTCTTCAATGAAAATAGTTAACTACTTAACAAATAGTTATATAACTTCCTAAAACCTATAATCAGAAATAAAAGATTAATTGCCTAACACTGCAAAAACACCTTAATTTAAGGTAAAATATACATCTTTCGTCTTATCCCTTTTATTGAGATTATCTGACAATGCTGATTCTGCGTGGAACTCCTGCTCTTTCTTCATTCCGTCATGGAAAACTAATTAACCAATTACAGGCTGCTGCCCCTCATGTAACAGCAGTTTATGCTGAATTTATGCATTTTGCTGATACTACAAGTGAGTTATCAGCAGACCATAAACAAGTTTTAGAACGCTTACTTAAATATGGCCCTGCTGTAAAAGTTGAAGAACCTAAGGGACAACTTTATTTAGTGCTACCTCGTTTTGGTACTATTTCACCTTGGTCAAGTAAAGCGACTGATATTGCTCATAACTGTGGTTTAGATACGATTATTCGTATAGAACGTGGTATTGCTTATTATATAGAAGGTGATTTATCTGCTGCTGAACAACAGACAGTTACCCGTATTCTGCATGACCGAATGACTCAACAAGTACTAACTAATATTAATGATGCAGATAAATTATTTAACCATGCTGAGCCTCGTCCTCTTACATCAGTAGATATATTAGGTAAAGGTCGTGTTGCACTAGTAGAAGCAAACCAACAACTAGGCTTAGCTCTGGCAGAAGATGAAATTGATTACCTATTAAATGCCTTTACAGAGCTAAAACGTAATCCCAACGATGTTGAACTAATGATGTTTGCTCAAGCAAACTCCGAACATTGCCGCCACAAAATCTTTAATGCCAGTTGGGATATTGATGGCGAAGCCCAACAAAAAAGTCTGTTTGGTATGATTAAAAATACCTATGAAATGGGACATGAGGGTGTATTATCTGCCTATAAAGATAATGCATCAGTAATTGAAGGTTTTACTGCTGGCCGTTTCTTCCCTAATCCAGAATCAAAAATATATACAGCTAATCAAGAACCTGTACATATTCTAATGAAAGTGGAAACCCACAACCACCCTACTGCTATTGCCCCTTTCCCTGGCGCTTCTACAGGTTCAGGTGGTGAAATTCGTGATGAAGGTGCTACTGGTCGTGGAGCTAAGCCTAAAGCTGGTTTAACAGGCTTTACTGTTTCTAACTTAAATATTCCCAACTTTATCCAACCTTGGGAAAAACCATACGGCAAACCAGATCGTATTGTTAGTGCTTTAGATATTATGATTGAAGGCCCATTAGGTGGTGCCGCCTTTAATAATGAATTTGGTCGCCCTGCACTTAATGGTTATTTCCGCACCTTTGAACAAAGTGTTGAAACTCCTCATGGTGAAGAGGTTCGTGGTTATCATAAACCTATTATGCTAGCAGGTGGTTTAGGTAATATTCGCGAAAACCATGTACAAAAAGCTGAAATCAGCGTTGGCGCAAAACTTATTGTACTAGGTGGCCCTGCTATGCTTATTGGTTTAGGAGGTGGTGCTGCTTCCTCAATGGCAACAGGTACTAGTTCAGCTGATTTAGATTTTGCCTCGGTTCAACGTGATAATCCAGAAATGGAACGTCGTTGCCAAGAAGTTATTGATCGTTGCTGGCAATTAGGTGATAACAACCCTATCAAATTTATTCATGATGTGGGAGCAGGTGGCCTTTCCAACGCCCTACCAGAACTTATTCATGATGGTGGTCGTGGTGGTAAATTTGAATTACGTAATGTACCAAATGCCGAACCTAATATGACACCCTTAGAAATTTGGTGTAATGAATCACAAGAACGTTATGTAATGTCAGTGGATGCTGCTGATTTTGAACGCTTTAAAGAAATCTGTGAAAGAGAACGTTGCCCCTTTGCAGTAGTAGGTGAAGCGATTGAAGATCACCTTCTTACGGTACACGATAACCACTTTAAT
>JBEBWU010000057.1:0-8428 GCA_040391985.1 Entomomonas sp.
TCTAATTTTTCTCTAATATTTATACTGGGCAAATGCATGTTAGCAATATTAGTGACTTTAAATATCTGTATTACTCTACCAGAGCTTTGGGCACCATCCCAGTTAAAGTGTGATGCACCAAAAGTTTCAGAGTTTTCTAGTTTCCAAAAATTAGTGTAGTAATATGGTGTACGAAAATAAACAGCAGTGACTGCAGGAGAAAAAGTTGGATATTTATCTTGAATAGAATAATAGATTCTATTAGCTAGGGCTTTATCGGTCTCATAAGTAATATGGTCGCTATAAAATAATCTATTAGCACTAGCGCTGCCTATAAGTACAATAAAGACTGATAAGCATAATATGGGCTTATTAAATTTTGTCTTTTCTGTACAAAGGGCGAAGAGTAACCCCATAGCTATAGGCAAAGATAATAATATACGTGCAGGTTGAGGTTTACCTAAAATGATACAAATAAAGAATGGTGAAACAAACAGTAAAATAGAAAGTGCTAAGATTATTATTTTTTTGTAGTCAAATTTAGAAATAGTGATGTAAGTAAACCAAACAATCGGAATAAATGAAAGAAAATATGGGTTTAAACCATAAGCTAGAGACATCTTTGTTAAGAACTGTTTGATTAAATATAATATAGAAAAGTTATTTAGAGTATCTTTATTAACAAAGTTTTGTGTATAACTATTAATAGTAATGTTATTCAATGATATAACTATTTTTGTTATTGTGAAGTAAAGAATAGTAGCAATTATTACTAATAAAAAGAAAATAAAACAATCTCTTATGATTTTTTTTAGTTGAATATTTGGAGTATTTATATCATATATAAGTTTGGCAATATAAAGTGTTATGGGAACAAATAAAAGAGATTGATAAATAGCAGTGGCTAATGTAATACAAACTATGCAGATGATATAAGATAATACTAAATGATTTTTAGTTCTTGTGATAAAACAATAAAAGCTAATGCAAGCTAGGATTAAACCTAAAGAAACAGCATCTGATTGAGTATTAAATTCTAGTTGATAGGCAAATTGAGGGAGGCCAATAAAAAAAGCTGAAAAAATAATTGCTTGGATTAAATTGAACCTAAAAGACTGTACTATTATAACAGAGGTTAGTGCTAAAAATATGAGACTAAGAAATGTTGTAAAAAAGGGAACATAAGGATTTGGTAAGATATATGTTTTAAGAAAAACAAACATCCATCTACCAATTGCATTAAAGAAAGTATAATCGTACTCTGGGCTTATAGCTTCATCTATTGATAAGGTAAAATGTGTTAGCTCAAAGCCATACACAATCACACCAAATAATAAAGAAATAATAAATGTAGTTGTTAAAATAGTTGATCTTTCAATGGTATTATTATTTTTTATAATATATTTTAAAGATATCATTATAGTTTTCTCTAACTACTCAATATTCTGTACTTGTTCACGCATTTGTTCTATAAGTACTTTTATATTTACGGCTGTTTGAGTTGTGCGTGTGTCGTAGGCTTTTGAGCCTAGTGTGTTGGCTTCACGATTAAGTTCTTGCATTAAAAAGTCTAAACGACGGCCGCATGGCTCTTTGCTATTAAAGGTATGACGTACTTCTGTTAAGTGAGTTTGTAGACGATCTAATTCTTCTGCCACATCTGATTTTTGAGCAAGTAATACAAGTTCTTGTTCCAAACGTTGATTATCAATTTCTGTTTGTAGTTCTTGGCAGCGGGTTAATATTTTTTGGCGCTGATTATCTAGCATTTCTGGGATAAGTGGACGTAATTTATTAACTTCATTATCAATATTAACTAAACGATCATCTAGTAATTGTTGTAGTTCTTGACCTTCCCTTGCCCTATTTTGTTTTAAGTTTTTGAGTGTGTCAGAAAATAACTCAATAGCTTGTTGTTGTAATAATTCATGATTAGCTTGTTCGTTGATTAATACGCCTGGCCAAGATAACACTGTAAAAGGATTTATTGGTGTGGGATTAATAGTTAATTCAGAGATTTGTTCAGCAGCTTGAATAAGTTGTTTGGCACGCTCTGAATCTATTTGTAGAGGATTATTTTGAGCGTTAAGAGAGAAAGTAAATGTACATTCTACTTTGCCACGAGAAATTTCTTTTTTTAGAATATCCCTTAATTGCCACTCAAGAATTCGAAAAGTTTCAGGTAATTTGAAACTATGTTCTAAATAACGATGGTTAACAGAACGTATTTCCCAGCATAAAACCCCTTCATTAAGAGATAACTCATGGCGTGCAAATGCTGTCATACTCTGTAACATAGCTGAACTCTCCATTTTAGATCATATTATAAAGAGTATATTAAATCACCTTTTAGCTAAGCTTGCTATGCTAAAGTGTCCATAACTAAAACGTAGATGATAAGGAGTATCTCCAAAATCTGTGCCTCTAGCTACAATAATATTTTGTTGTAACAAGTCATCTAATAAATTATTAAAGTCATGAGTATTTTTTTGTAAGCAATGGGTGTAAAGATGAAAACCACCTAATGGTGGTTGAAAAGTTAATTTATGTTGATAGTTTTCTGTAAGCCATTGCATTAATTGCTGGGATCTCTTAGCTAATACCGTTTGTAAGTATTGTTGATGTTTACTGCTATGTTCTGTTAAATAGTGTTCAGCAAGTAGTTGTGGAAGGACGCTAAGTCCTGCATCTAGTTGTTGTCGTATATCAGCTAATTTATTAACAATAGCTTTGGGGGCAATCATCCATCCTGCCCTAATATTTTTACCAATATATTTAGAGAGTGAACCAATATAGATTACTTGCTGATGTCTATCTAATTTTTTAAGAGGTGAAGTATCCAGTTGTGAGTTAAAGGATAGAGCGCTATAAGCATCGTCTTCAACAATAGGAATACGTTTTTTATAACAATAGTTAAGTAATTGTTTTTTGCGATGGTCTGACATAACAAAGCCAGTAGGATTTTGGAAAATTGGGTTAAGAAAAATCATTTTTATGGATTGCTGATTAAGTAGTTTTTCTAAACCTTCTAATGTTATACCTTCTTGATCTGTTGGTATGGCATAAATACGTAACCCTGCTGCTTGGAATAATGGTAATGAATAAAAGTAGGAGGGAGCTTCAATGCCAATAGCATCACCTGGTTTTAACAAGCCTTGAGTAATAAGAAAGATAGCTTGTTGAGCACCTGAAGTAATCAATATTTGCTCAGTAGCTATGGTCATTTTAAAACGTTGTTGTAAATAGTCTTTGACGGCTTGGCGAAAAGAAATTAAACCTAAATGTGATGCTTCTGTACCTTGTTCATGGGTTAGTAATTCTTGCCATGAAAACTCTGGTAAAGAAAGAGTAGGTAATAAATCCGTAGGTAAATCACCATTGGCTAAATCTAATATAGATTGTTGATGGCTGTGTGCTTTTTGCCGTAACTGATTAGCTTGTAGGTAATATGAGTCTTGTCTTTTTTTAGATAGAATCTCTGGCGTAGCCTGCCAATTAATTAAAGGATAACTTTGTAATCCCCATTTTTGTTCATTTACATAAGTTCCACTACCTAGTTTACGAATGAGAACTCCTCTATCAGTGAGCTCATCTAAAGCATGAATAATAGTAGAACGGTTGACTTTCAGTAAGGTGCTTAATTGTCGTTCAGAAGGTAGCCTTTCCCCAGCCTGTAACTGTCCATTTTCAATAGCTTGTTCAATATGATTAACAATCTGTTTGTAAATAGGTTGTTTGATTGCTGGATTATTGTTTAATGCCCACATAGATTCACTCGATCAATAGTAAGTGCTAAAAGTATTATAGTTAAATTGGATGGTATAAATATAGTCCAATTGGATGTTTTTTATTTTATTGAAAGGATTATTCTTAACACTCTAAAAAATAGTTAAATAACAGGAGTGCTTAGAGTGACAACTAAAATTGTAGGTTCAGAAACAGTTAAACGTGGTATGGCGCAAATGCAAAAAGGCGGTGTAATCATGGATGTGATTAATGCTGAGCAAGCAAAAATTGCCGAGGCAGCTGGCGCTGTGGCAGTAATGGCACTAGAGCGTGTACCTTCGGATATTCGTGCAGCAGGCGGTGTGGCGAGAATGGCTGATCCTACTATTGTAGAAGAAGTAATGAAAGCAGTGACCATTCCTGTTATGGCCAAAGCACGTATAGGACATATTGCAGAAGCTCGTATTTTAGAAGCGATGGGTGTTGACTATATTGATGAAAGTGAAGTGTTAACGCCTGCTGATGAACAATATCACTTATTAAAAAGTGAATATACGGTGCCGTTTGTATGCGGTTGCCGTGATTTAGGAGAAGCCTTACGTCGTATAGGTGAGGGAGCGTCTATGCTACGTACTAAAGGCGAGCCAGGCACGGGCAATATTGTTGAAGCAGTGCGTCATATTCGTAAAGTGAATGAGCAAATTCGTATTTTAGCAAGCAAATGTGATGATGAATTGATGACCTTTGCTAAAGATATAGGCGCACCTTATGAGTTAGTAAAAGAAGTAAAAAAACTAGGCAAATTACCTGTCGTTAACTTTGCAGCAGGAGGTGTGGCTACTCCAGCAGATGCGGCTTTAATGATGAGCTTGGGTGCAGATGGTGTGTTTGTAGGTTCTGGTATTTTTAAATCAGATAATCCAGAGAAGTTTGCTAAAGCTATTGTACAAGCTACTACCAATTATCAAGACTATAAACTATTAGCTGAACTCTCTAAAGGTTTGGGTACACCAATGAAAGGTATTGAGATCTCTAAGTTGTCTGATGCAGAACGGATGCAAGATAGAGGTTGGTAGTATGAAAGCCGTTGGTGTTTTAGCGTTACAAGGTGCGATTGCTGAACACTTGCAAATGCTTGAGCGGTTGCAAGTAAAAGGTGTACCTGTTAAGCATGTTGATGATTTAGAAGATATTGATGGTTTGATTATTCCTGGTGGAGAATCTACAGCTATTAGTCGTTTAATTCAGCAACATGGCTTATATGAAAAAATTCAGCAATTTGCTAAACAACATCCTGTGATGGGGACGTGTGCTGGGCTAATTTTATGTGGGAAAAATATCGTTAATTCAGATGGTAAGGTTATGCCATTAGGATTAATAGATATTACTGTGGAGCGTAATGGCTTTGGCCGACAAGTAGATAGTTTTGAAGCAGTCTTGTCTGTTAAAGGTATTGCTGAAACAATTCCTGCAGTATTTATCCGAGCACCTTTTATTCAGTCGGTTGGTGAAGATGTAAAAGTGCTTGCTACAATTGAGGATAAGATTGTAATGGCAGAGCAAGGTAATATCTTGGTGATGGCTTTTCATCCTGAACTAACCAACGATACTCAGATATTTGAGTATTTTATTAAGAAGATTAATTAACTGTTTTTAGGGCTGCTTTTGCAGCCTTTTTTTTAAAGTTTAAAGCCAACATTCACCATCATTGCATTAAAGCCTAATAATATAACTTCTGTACTGAATCTATCTACTTGAACTCCAACAGAAGGAATAATTGCAGGAGCTATACCCATACCATTCATGGGTATTTTATGCTGATATTTACCATGATAACCATGAATTAAGCCACCTGATATACGGGCATAAAAGGGAGTATCTTCTAATTCAAAACGTTTACCTGCATAGGCATAGACCGAACGCTGTCTAAAAGAGTTGCGAAAAGTAGCTCCTCCAAAGAACCAACCTGACGAAAGATTGTAGTCAATGCCTATCAGTTCTTGGTGGTTGTTATGCTCAGGATTAGGGTGAAAATGTTTAGTATAGACGCTGGTTTGAAATTGCCAAAAGTCCTTGCGCTCATTTTCTGCAAAACTTGTTTGTACAGTGAGTACTAAAATTAACAATAATATTGGTCGTAAACTTAACATTAAACAAAACTACCTTTCTAAAAACTACCAATTAAGTTTATGTTGAAAGCTATAAAATAACCTTAACCGATTATGACAGGTTATAAATATATATAACTAAACTGTTTAAAATTGTTTAAAGAATATTTTTAAGAAAAATTTATATTGTCATAAAAATGACACATGAGATTTCTATACTTTTTTTAAGTAAATCGATAAATAGGTACTTAAATGAGTTTATGGAAATCAATAGTTGTCACTGGTCTGGGTTTAGTGTTTTCTGTGCAAGCCTTAGCAGAAAAGAGTCAATTAACTGTATATACTGCATTAGAAACAGATCAAATTAAGGCATATCAACGGGCTTTTAATAAGGCTCATCCAGAAATTCAATTGCGAATAGTACGAGACTCAACAGGTGTTATTGTTTCTAAACTATTGGCTGAAAAAAATAATCCTAAAGCTGATGTGGTTTGGGGTGTGGCGATTACTGGTTTGGGGGTGTTGAAGCAACAAGGAATGTTAGAGGCTTACGCCCCCTCTAATTTATCTAATATTAAAGCTGATTATCGTGATAGTGAGAATCCACCTTATTGGTGGGGGCTTGATGTTACAGGAGCGGTAATTTGTTTCAATACAGTAGAAGCTGAAAAAAGAAATATTCCTAAACCTGAAAGTTGGCAAGATTTGTTGCAACCAGTTTATCAAGGACAGATTGTAATGCCCGATCCTACTTCATCAGGTACTGGTTATTTTGATGTAATTAGTTGGTTGCAGATGTGGGGTGATGAACAAGGTAAGGGTGGTGGTTGGCAGTTTATGGACGGGCTGCACAAGAACATGGCGCAATATACACACTCTGGTTCTAAACCTTGCAATATGGCTGCAACAGGTGAGTATGTAATAGGTATTTCTTTTGAGTATCGGGGGCATACCAATAAAGCAAAAGGTGCTCCTATTGATCTAGTCTTTCCTAAAGAAGGATTAGGTTGGGATGTTGAAGCCTTTGCAATTCATAAAGGAACAAAGAATTTAGTAGCGGCTAAAACATTAGCAGATTGGGCTTCTAGTACGGAGGCAATGAAACTGTATGGTAAAAGTTTCGCAATTACTGGACAGCCGAATGTTGCCCCTAAGTTAGCCAATATTCCAGATGATTATGAACAGCGTTTAATTAAGATGGATTTTGATTATGCAGCTAAGCAGCGTGATGTGATTTTAAAAGAGTGGAGTTCACGTTATGCCAATAAGTCAGAGCCTAAGTAGTAGTGATTTTAAGGAAATGCTATTAATGAGTAATACCTATTTACGGTTAGATCATATCTGTAAGCAGTTTGGCAAGTTTATTGCGCTTAATGATATTAATCTTACCATTAAACAAGGCGAACTAATATGTTTTTTAGGCCCTTCAGGTTGTGGAAAAACTACTCTATTAAGGATTATTGCAGGTTTGGAGCAACAATCATCAGGGACGATTCTCCAACAAGGAAAAGACATAAGTTATTTACCACCAGTAGAACGTGATTATGGAATAGTATTTCAATCTTATGCGCTATTTCCTAATTTAACCATTGCAGAGAATATTGCTTATGGTTTAGTTAATCGTAAACAGATAAAAACAACTATTAAACAGCGAGTGGATGAGCTATTAGCTTTGATAGGTTTACCTGATAGTGGTAATAAATACCCTGCTCAAATGTCTGGTGGTCAACAACAAAGAATAGCACTAGCTAGAGCGTTAGCAACTGCACCCAATTTATTGTTGTTAGATGAACCACTATCTGCTTTAGATGCCACGGTACGAGTGTATTTACGTAATGAGATTTGTAGCCTACAAAAACAATTAGGTTTAACTACCATTATGGTGACGCACGATCAAGAAGAAGCCTTATCTATTGCAGATCGAGTAGTGGTGATGAACCATGGTGTTATTGAACAAGTCGGTACACCATTAGAAGTTTATAGTCATCCAGTGTCTCCTTTTGTAGCTAATTTTGTAGGGAAGATAAATTGCTTAGATGCCATTGCTGAGGGAAATCAATGGTTTCGTTGTGGTGATTTACGCTTAAAGTGTGAACAACCTCATCACACTGCATTTACTCAGGGAGATAAGGTTAAACTTTATTTACGTCCAGAAGATAGGGTCGTTGAACAGTTGCCTGATAATGATACAAACAACTGTACAGGCATTATAAAAAATATCGAATTTCTTGGGGGTAAATGTTTAGCAGAATTGCAGGTTGGTCGTTTAGCCAATCAATCTCTACAACTGCAATTTTCATTGAATCAAATGTATGACCTTAATGTACAGCAAGGGGCTAATTTACAGTTTGCTATACGTCCTGAGCGCGTTAATATTTTTCCAGTGAAAGAGTTATGATGCAGACAGAGTTATCGATAGCCAGTAAACAACCAATTAATAATCATTGGTTAAAGAGTATAAAAGGTAATCAGTGGTTAATTTTATCGGTACTACTGATAGTCTTATTCTTGTTATTAATATTTTTAGTTGCTCCGCTTGTGGCAATTATAGGACAGATATATACAGAAGATCGTATAAATAGCTCAGGTTGGGTAGCTATTATTAGATACCTTAG
>JBEBWU010000058.1:0-8399 GCA_040391985.1 Entomomonas sp.
ACATTTTATGGGTATAAAAAATGTAGTTACTAACTACAAAAAATGTAACTAGCAAGTAAAAATATTGGTTAAAGATTAACTATAAAACAATATACTAGGTACAATAAGTGTAGTTAGCTAGTTACAAAAACTGTACCCCTTTATACATATATACCATGTATCTAAGTGATATTCTGTAATATGTTTATATGGAGCATATTTATTAATTTTAAATATAAATGGCTATTTGAAATGAGTTCACCAAATATAAAACAGTTAGAAGCAATTAACCATACAGATGGGCCACTTCTTATTATTGCTGGCCCAGGTTCAGGAAAAACCTTTACCTTGGTAGAACGTATCTGTAATTTAATTACAACACAAAATATAGCACCAGAATCATT
The DNA here is from genome assembly GCA_040391985.1 of Entomomonas sp. GTDB lineage: Bacteria > Pseudomonadota > Gammaproteobacteria > Pseudomonadales > Pseudomonadaceae > Entomomonas. The sequence continues at coordinate 384 of JBEBWU010000058.1, forward strand.
ATTTGTTGTTACCTTTACTGAGAAGGCAGCAAGTGAGCTAACAACTCGTATCTCTAATAAACTATTAGAATTAAATATTGAGTTTAATTTAAATGAAATGTATTTGGGTACATTCCATTCTATTTGTTTAAGAATACTAGAAGAACATCGTGAGTTTACACGCTTAAAGAGAAGTTTTACGTTATTTGATCAGTTCGACCAACAATATTTTATATTTCAGCGGTTAAACAGATTTAAAGAGATAGAAAACTATAATGTTATATTAGGGAATGATACAACAGGCCGTTGGAATCAATCTGCACAATTGATGAAATGGCTTAACAAAGGAGCAGAAGAAGATCTTAATATTGATTTACTAAGCCAAGCTCCTGAATTAGAAATGCTAGCTTTAGCAGATTGCTTTAAAAAGTATCAAGAGTTACTGTTAGAATATAATGCACTAGACTTCTCAGGTATCCAGTTTGAAACTCTAAAACTATTGGAAACATATCCAGATGTACTAACTGAAATTCAAAATAAACTAAGTTATTTGATGGTAGACGAGTATCAGGATACAAATACTATACAAGAAAAACTACTCATTAAATTAATGGGTGAAAAGAAAAATATCTGTGTAGTAGGCGATGATGACCAAGGTTTATATCGTTTTCGTGGTGCTACCATACGCAATATATTAGAGTTCCCAAAATTATTTAAAGAGGGTGAGTGTAAACAAATCACATTAACTACAAACTATCGTTCTCATCCTGATATTATTCGTTTTTATAATGAGTGGATGAATGGTATTGATTGGACTGAAGAAAATAAAAGCTTCAGATTTAGAAAAAAAATTGAACCCCAAGAAGCTAACTTTCCTATAACACCTACTGTTATTAAGGCAAGCGCAGATATACATGAAGACTGGCCAGAAAAAGTATTAACTTTCTTAAATGAACTAAAAACAACAGAAAAACTAACTGATTGGAATCAAATAGCATTTTTATTTAGGTCGGTCAAAAATACTAAAGTTTTAGAGTTAGCAAGGTATTTAGAAAATAATGGTATTCCTGTTTATGCACCTCGTTCAAATTTATTTTTTGAACGAGAGGAAGTTAGATTGATGATAGGAGCATTAATTGCTTTATTTCCACAATTCCCTCATATTAGAGAAGAAATAAAGGATATAGAGCTAGAAATCTGGAAGTATTACGATAACAGTTGTGTAAGATTATTTATAGATAAAATTAGACAGCCAGAAAATAAGAGTTTTTTACAGTGGTTTGTACAACAAGCTCATAGCCATAAGGATATGCTTAAACATACAGATTATGCTTTTTCAGGGCTTTTTTATCAGTTACTACAATTTCCATTATTCAGTCAGTTTATAGACCAAGAAGCTACTACAGGAGTTGATAGAGGTAGGTCTGCCCGTAATTTAGCAATTTTTTCAAGATTACTAACCAAATTTGAATATTTACATTATATTGATGTATTGGCACCTGAGCATATTGATAAAAATTTAAGAGACTTATTCAATCGTTTCTTCCGCTTTCTTTATGAGGGTGGAATTGATGAATTTGAAGATCAACAAGATTATGCTCCAAGTGGTTGTGTATCTTTTATGACCATACATCAATCTAAAGGACTTGAGTTCCCTATTGTTATTTGTGGTTCCTTAGAATCTGTACCTAGAAAACAATATACAGAAGTAGATGTTATTCTTGAAGACTACTTAGAAAAAGTACCTTTTGAACCATTAGAGAAAATTAAACTTTTTGATTTTAAAAGACTTTTTTATACAGCTTTTTCTAGAGCACAAAACTTATTGGTGCTTTCAACTCAAGAAAAAACTGGGCGAGGGCGCAGTCCCTCTCAATATTTTGAGCAACCCTATAATGAGCTACCTGACTATAAAAACGAGTTATTTAAACCAGAATTATTGGAATTTGACCAAGTAAAAGAAGCTAATATTAAAAAGGAATACTCTTTTACTTCCCATATAATTCTTTATGAAAACTGTGCTGAGCAGTATCGACTATTCAAAGAGTTAGAATTTACCCCTGTTAGAATGGGTACTATTCTTTTTGGTTCATTGGTCCATCAAACCATTGAAGATATTCATAAAACTGTACTACGGGGCGAACTAGACGCAATTACGACAGAAAAAATAACAGATTGGTTTGAAACTAATTATTATTATCTAACTAAGAAAGAACGACAGTATCTAGCACCACCCACTCAAAAAGCAGCATTAAGGCATATTATTAATTACTTTGAGCGTGAGCAAAGACATTTTGATCGCTTAAAAGAAGCTGAGGTAGATGTATCCTTTGTACAAGATAACTATATTCTGAAAGGCACTATAGACCTTATTAGAGGCGAAAATAATACAGTAGAACTATTAGATTTTAAATCTGAGAAAAAGCCTGATTTAGATAAAGATAGAGAAAAACTGAAACAGTACCAAAGACAGTTGGAAATTTATGCTTATCTGGTGGAACAACGAACAGGTGAAACGGTTAGCCGCATGAGTTTGTACTATACAGGTGAAGAAAATAGTAATCCTTATATTACTTTTGATAAAGATCTAAAGGCCATTGAGAAAACTATTGATAGTTTTGATAAGATAGTCAATAGAATAGAAAGTAAAGATTATCAAATACCAGCTAGGCCTGCAAAACAATGCAAAGAATGTGATATGCGTTTCTATTGTGGGACTAAAAATTGGCAGTTTACCAAGGAATAACCTAAATGTCTGAGCAAAATAGCTTAAATCTTGAAGAAAATCAAACATTAGAGTCTGTTAATGAGTACAAATTTGAACCTATTAAAGGTTACCCTATGCTTAACTGGCGTGGTAAAAGACCTTTCACTGCCACTCAATTCTTTCCAGCTCAGAAAAAAGAAGAATATGGTGAAGACATTAACGGGTGGCTAAATAAAATCTTTTGGGGTGATAACTTACAAGTAATGAGTCATTTATTAAAAGAATATAGGGGTAAAGTTGATCTTATATATATTGATCCCCCTTTTGATTCTAAAGCTGATTATAAGAAAACTATTAAATTAAAGAATCAAATGATTTCTAACGATACAACTTCTTTCGAAGAAAAACAGTATACAGATTTATGGAGTAATGATGAATATCTCCAATTTATGTATGAAAGACTAATTCTGATGAAAGAGCTTTTATCAATAAAGGGGTCTATCTATCTACATTGTGACTGGCATAAGTCCCACTACTTAAGAAATATAATGGATGAAATATTTGGAGTGGATAATTTTAAAAATGAAATTGTTTGGTTGTATAAGACTGGTGGAGCTTCAAAAGAATCATGGGCGAAAAAACACGATACAATTCTTTTTTATGCAAAAGAAGATGGAAAACATGTATTTAATCTTCAAAAAGAAAGATCATATATGATGCATAAATATGGTTTCTCTAAAAGTGAGTTTCAAGTTGATCCAGCAAATGGCTTACAATATACCATGGTATATTGTCGTGATGTATGGGACATGCCTTCAGTTGGCTCTGCTACAAGTGAAAGAGTGGATTATCCTACACAAAAGCCAGAGATTTTATTAGAGCGAGTTTTAAAAGCATCTTCAAATCCTAATGATTTGGTTTTTGACTGTTTTATGGGCTCAGGAACTACTCAAGCGGTATCTATGAAATTAGGACGACGTTTTATTGTAGCAGATATTAATCTAGGCGCCGTACAAACTACTACTAAGCGTTTAATTAAAGTAGCTGAAGAAATCAAACACAATAAAAAGCTAATAAAAGATGAAGAGGTAACTAAATATACAGGCTTTGAAGTCTATAATGTAAATAACTACGATATTTTCCGTAATCCTGTTGAAGCCAAGGATATCTTAATAGAAGCTTTAGAAATTCAGAAATTAGAAGCGAACTCTATTTATGATGGTGAAAAAGATGAGCGTATGGTAAAAATCATGCCTGTTAATCGTATTGCTACGAAAGCTGATCTAAATGAGTTAATCAATGGGTTTAACTATAAAGCTTGGGAACGTAAACAAGAAGAAGCTCCTAATAAAACTGTAGAAAAACTTCTGCTTATTTGTATGGGCCACGAGCCTGATTTAAAAGCCGCTTTAGAGCTAGCGGTTAAACCTTATAAAATAGATGTAGAAGTTGTTGATATTTTAAGGGATAAATCACAGCTAGAATTTAAAAGAGACTCTAGTGCAAAACTAGTTATTGAAAAAGATGAACTTGTTATAGAAAGTTTTTACCCTATGAACCTATTACAAAAACTTTCCCTCCAAAAAGAACAAGTAGATGATTGGCGAGAGCTAGTAGAAAGTATTATGGTTGACTGGAATTATGATGGGGCTATCCTACAGCCTACCATCATTGATATACCTGAAAAAAACGAGTTAGTAAAAGGGTGTTATAAAATACCTGAAGAAGCGGGTACTATTCGAGTTAAAATTACGGATCTACTCTCTGAATCTTGGGAGGGTAATATAGATGGCTAAAAGAGCTACCAAAGATGCTGTATTGGATACTTATGCTTTCTTTAATGCCTTATGGGTTTTCTACCAAGAAAATAGAGGGATTATACGTAATAACTATAAACAACTTAGTAAGAAGTTTATTGATTATAATGACCCTGAAACTAATCCGAAAGCATTTTTACGCCAGCCACAATTTGAAGCGCTTGAAATTTATGTATTTCTAAAAGAATACCTTAACAACGCTAAAATAGAAGTTATTTTTAAAGATTGGTATGAGCACTCAGGTAGGTTTGCTAACCGCATAGAAAAAGGTATGGCAGATCAGCTAACGGGGCAGATAGGTATCTTTGAGGGAGTTACTCAAGAGCAATATAAAGCAATATTTGCTGCTATGCGTAAAAACTCCCGTCTCTATGCCAATTATATTTTTGCCTTAACAATGGGAGTTGGTAAAACTATATTAATGGCTACTTGTATCTTTTATGAATTTATCCTTGCTAATAAATGGCCTAAAGATACTCGCTATTGTCATAATGCGTTAGTTTTTGCACCAGATAAAACTGTATTAAGATCTTTGAGAGAAATAGAAACTTTTGATTTAGCCTTAGTTGTGCCTCCTGAATATGTTAATTTTTTAACAACTAATATAAAATTCCACTATTTAGAAGAAACAGGGACTTCTTTAGATACCTTAGATAAATCAAAGTTTAATATTATTGTATCCAACAACCAAAAAATTATTTTAAAAAGAAAAAATATCCAACCTTCTGCTACAGATAGATTTTATGGCTTACAAAAGGAAACATTCAAATTAGGTGATGTTTATTCTGAGTTAGAAGAACTAATAGAAACAGAACTACCTTCTGTAGAAGACTTAACGACTAACCAACGTTTTGAAAAATTGACTCGCTTAGAGCAATTAGGAATCTATATAGATGAAGCCCACCACGCCTTCGGTAAAGCATTAGCTAAGGATATGGGTATTGGTGCCAAAGAATCAGATAATAGTTTAAGAACAACTGTTGACATGCTAGCAAAGCGCTTAGAGTTAGCAGGAACTAAAGTAGTAGCCTGTTATAATTATACGGGTACCCCCTATGTAGGAAAAGATGTATTACCTGAAGTAGTTTATGCTTATGGGTTACAAGAAGCTATTAAAAATGCTTATTTGAAAAAAGTTGATCTACATGGTTATCGCAATACTAAATCTATAGAATTTTTAAAAGAAACAATAGATCATTTTCTGATTGAAACAGAAGGATTAAGACCTGAGGGGATACTTCCTAAATTAGCAATTTTCGGTACAACAATAGATGAAGTGCGTAATGAACTAAAACCAGAGCTGGAAAAAATCTTATCTGAAAAAGGCATTTCTAGCTCTCGTATTCTTATTAATCTAGGTGATAACGAGACAACTAATGATGATTTAAGGGAGTTTAATCATTTAGATACCATAGAGTCTGAAAAACAATTTATTTTACTGGTTAATAAAGGACGAGAAGGCTGGAATTGTCGCTCTCTATTTGGTGTAGCGATGTTTCGTGCACCAAAATCAAAAATATTTGTATTACAAGCCACCATGCGTTGTTTGAGAGCAATAGGCGATATCCAATATACTGGGCAAGTTTATCTATCTGATGAAAATATGCAGATATTAAATGATGAGTTACAACAAAACTTCCGTATTACCGCAGAAGAATTACAAAAAGTAGGTAAAGATAAAGAAACTGTAAAAGTAAAAGTTAATAAGCAACCAAAAATTACTCTACAACGTGTAAGGAAAACTTATAATTTAAAAGAGAAACAGTTAGTTGAAGGGACAGAGATAGGCTTAAAAAAAGATAACAAAGAAGCGTGGCATGAGCTAACTAAAAACTATCATATGCTTAAAATTACCCAACATGGTTTAGCAGAAGGTGGTATTTCATCTCAATTGGCTACAAAAACAGAGGATTTAACCTATAAAAGAGAAAAGTTGCATTATAGTTCTATTATGTTAATAGCAGAAATAGCACGCTATTTAAATAAGAACCCTTTAGAAATTGAATGTATATTAGAATTAACCAAAGAAAAAACAGTTGGTATTCTTAACGCTATTAATGAGTTTAATGAACTACTTTATGATGTAGTTATTCCTAATTTATTTAAGTTACTCTACGATACAGATGAAACAATACAAACAGAAGAATATGAAGTAGAGTTAGTTAAATTACCTCCCAATGGTTATTATACCTTTACTGCACAAGCAGATAAAATTGTTAGAGATACTGATCTTTTAGCTAAAAACTATAAGGATAAGAGTTTTCACCTTGATACATACTGTTTTGATTCTAAGCCAGAGCAACAGTTATTTTGGGATTTACTACAAGAAGAAAGGGTTAGAGAAGTCTATTTCACTGGGATGTTAACTCATGGACAATCAGATTTTTATATCCAATATATAGATCCTGACTCTGGAATCATTAGAAGCTATTATCCTGACTTTATCTTCCAGAAAGATGATGGCTCATACGTTATAGTAGAAGTAAAAGCTGATCACATGATTGATGATAGAGTGGTTCAAGCTAAAGCCCAGTTCACTCAAGAAATAGCTTCTGCTTCAGATATGACCTACGAAATTATTAAAGGGTCTGATGCGTTAAATAGAGAATATAGAAAACTATTGTAATTTTTCTAAAAATAGAAATTAAACAAAAACGCGCGTGCGCGCGCGAAGCACAGACCATGCCATTAGTTATTGATAAATAATGATAGTATTCTAAAGACTTGTTTTTTGTTTTTCTATGATGTTTAATTAATTCACCTTAGCTAAACTCTAAGGTATGGGCTTGACCTCCCATTTTTTAGCAAGCAGTACCGCCATAGATATGACCTAACACTTACTCTAGTGTTTTGTTGTGTCTGTTTTATGGCGGGCTATGAGTGGGACATCTTCGGATGTGCCGACAGCTTGCTATCGGTAGGTCAACCCGCTTATAGTCCGCCTCCATTAAGGATGCGGCATATTGGTGAAGGATTTTAAAATGCTCGCATTTAGTATTTACATGCTCATAACTAAACTCTTATTTTGTCTTTTATTTTAAAAACTAAAAGAGTATGCTTGCTTTTTATTATCTTTTGTTTTGTAGTATTTGCTATCGCTTAGATACACGATAGGAGTGTCGTTTTATGTTTGACCCAGCAAATAGCACACATTTCAGCATAGATGTGCAGGGACTAGAAAGTAATGCCAAACTACAAGTATTATCCTTTGAAGGTATAGAAACCATCTCCAGTGATTACGCTTTTGAAATCACCCTTATCTGTAACCACATCCGTTTTGATATTACCCAACTACTCAGCAAACCTGCTTTCCTATCCTTTAATCCAGAGAAATCAGAAGGAATCAATGGCGTAATACAAACTGTTAAACGTGGCGCAGTAGGGCAACACTATGCCACCTTCAAAGTTATCCTTACTCCAATCCTAACTCACCTAAAGAAAAGAACTAACCAACGAGTTTTCCGTAATAAAACAGTACCCGAAATTATCTCAACTGTACTTACTGAATACGGA
>JBEBWU010000059.1:0-8385 GCA_040391985.1 Entomomonas sp.
ATAGTCTCATTCTTTGAATTTGCTATTAGATAAAACTCTAACTTTTTATTTTGTTGTTATAAGAGAAAGTCATAAATTGGTTTATTTAAAAAAGGGGTAGTTGTAACTACCCTTATTATTACTGTACTTGGTAGCGTCCAGCCATAGCTTTATAAAGCATATTTTCATATTGTATCAGTTTGTATCTATTGTTGATTAGAGATATCTTTGAGTTAGTTTCAGTATTGAGGGCATTCAGCCAATCTGAAATTTCACCTGCACCTTGTTGGTATCTATCATCATAATATTGGCTAATTTGTTGGTCGTATTTATACTTTTCTTCGGTATTATTCAAAGTATCTTTGGTTCTAGAATAAGAGTAATAATAAGTATCTACCTCATTCAGTGCTGTGGTCAGGCTTTGTTCAAAAGAAAGGCGTACAGATTCATATTCTGCCTCTGATAGCTTTATATTCCATCTCACTTTGTTCCATTGTAAAAAGGGCAGATCAATACTGACATTACCCGATGCAAAGGGAACATTAAAAGCAGTGTTAACCTTGTCAGAAGATGAATTAATAGCTGCACCTAGTGTAACAGTTGGATACCAGCTTTTATCAGTAGCTTGTTTATTAAGTGAAGCCTCTTCCAATCTATATTCAGCTGCTTTTAGATCAGGTCTATTAGCTAGCACAGATAATGGTACATTAAGATCTACCTCTGGTAAGGCTAAACCAAGCAGGCTAGGGTAGTTAATGGTTAGCTTATCTTCTGGCTTCAAATTCAATAAGTTTCGCAGCGTCTGTTCTGCTGTTTTTTGTTGATTTTTTAAATCAATTAAATTGTTATTAGCACTTAAAACAGATTGAGTTGCTTGTGCAGGATCTAAAGCTGATACTTTACCATATTGGTATTTAAAACTAACTAACTCACTAATTTGTTGGTAGTTTTTAATACTTTGCTCAGTAACAGCAATCGCCTCATTAAGGTAAACAAGCTGATAGTAAGCATCTACTACACTATTTATTAAGCTTAGTCTTGCTGTTTCTAAATCTTGTACAGTGGCTTTATATTCCCATTCTTTAGCACTCGCCGTATCCGCTATTTTTTGCCATAAATCTAACTCATAGCTTAAAGATAGATTACCACCAACACTTCTATTACTATCACCACCTTGTTTGATATTTTTACTGGCTGAGCCACTAGCCCCTCCAGAAAAGCTAGGCACTAGGTCTTCACCTATTAGATTTGCTTGGTAAAGAGCTTTATTAACATTAATAGCACTTTGCGCAAAATCAATATTGTTGGCTAAGGCTAACTCGATCAGTTTATTAAGCTCATTATCACCATAGATAGTCCACCAATTGCTATCTATTTGGTAGCGATCCATTATTTGTTGAGTAAGCTGTAGCCTCTGTTGTAGTCGTTGATCTGGGTTATTAGTGGTAGCACAGCCCATTACGAGACTAGATAGGATAAGTGGTAGTAGCAGTAGTTTAGTCGGTTTCATTGGGTTATCCTCAATCTCTTGAAAGTGCTTCTATAGGGTTGAGTTGGGAGGCATTACGGGCTGGCATAAAACCAAAAATAATACCAATAAGCGAAGAGCAAGCTAACGCTAGAATGATTGAGCTAGCAGAAAATGACATCGCAAAACCAGTAACTAAATGGTTGAAAATAAAGCCTATTATATAAGAAAGACTAATACCCAATAAACCACCTATTAAGCAGATTAATACCGCTTCGATAAGAAATTGCTCTAGGATGTTATGTTGTCTGGCACCGATCGCCATACGAATACCAATTTCTTTGGTACGTTCAGTTACCGATACTAGCATAATATTCATGACACCTATGCCGCCTACCACTAGTGATATTAAGGCAATACAGGAAATCAGCAAGGTCATTGTGTTGGTGGTGCTTTCTATGGTTTGTTTGATGCTATCGGTATTTTGGGTAAAGAAATCTTGTGTACCATGCTTAACAGTAAGTAATTTGGTTAAATTCTTTTCTGCTACTTGGGAGCTTATATCATCCCTTACTTTTACAGTAATAGAGCTGATATAGCGTTGCCCAGTAATTTTATTCATTACCGTTGTATAAGGCGACCATAGGTTAAGGCTATCACTATTACCAAAAACAGTTTGTTGTTCTTTAGTTACGCCAATTATTTCTAATGGTTTTTTATTCAATACCACAATTTTTCCTATAGGGTTTTCGCCATTAGTAAAGAGTTTCTTTTGGGTATTAGGATCAATAACCACTACCGAGCTGTTATTTTGTACATCCTGTTTATTAAAGAAACGCCCTTGTTCTATTTCTAAGCCTTTTACATCAAAGTATTGTTCACTGACACCACTTAATTGGCCATTCACGGAAATATTACCATAAACTAAAACGCCACTGGCAGAGCTAACAGGAGTTGAGCTAGTTAGATAACTTTGTTTAGCTAATACATCTGAATCATCAACGGTTAAGGTTTTAACTCTACCAGACCTCATATCGCCAAAGCCTTTACCGGGGTATATATTAATGGTATTAGTACCCATGGAGTTGATATCTGTTAAGATCTTTTCTTGTGAACCTCGACCAAGGGCAACAACAGACACAACAGAGGCTATACCTATAATAATACCTAACATTGTGAGCATAGAACGCATTTTGTGCGCTACAATTGCTTGTACAGACATTTTAAAAGATTCTATAAATTGGTCTTTATAGAACATTAAACTATTGCGTTCTTTGGTTGGTTTAGTTGCTTCAGTTTTTACAATATCATCAGTTTTACGTTGATCACTGACGATAATACCATCTTTAATTTCTATAACACGATTAGCAAAGTTAGCAATATGAGCATCATGGGTCACTAAAATAATGGTATGACCTTGCTGGTGGAGGTCTTGTAAAATCTCCATAACCATTTCACCACTTTTAGAATCAAGGGCACCTGTTGGTTCATCTGCAAGAATAATCTCACCACCATTCATTAAGGCACGGGCAATACTCACACGCTGCTGTTGCCCACCTGAGAGTTCATTAGGTTTGTTTTGGGTTTTGTCGTTTAATCCTAAGCTAGTGAGTATTTCTTTAGCACGTTTGGAGCGTTGGTTGTAGTCTAAACCCAAGTAAACAGCAGGAAGAGCCACATTGTTTTCAGCAGTTAAGGTGCTTAGTAGGTTGTAACGTTGAAAGATAAAGCCAAATTTTTTACTGCGCATTTTGGCAAGTTCATTATTGTCCATTTCTTCTGTTTTTATACCATCAATGGCATAGGAGCCAGAGGTGGGTGTGTCTAAACAACCTAGCACATTCATCAGGGTAGATTTACCTGAGCCTGATTGTCCTATGATGGCAATAAAGTCACCTTTTTCTATCTCAAGGTTAATATCCTTGAGGATATGAACACGATTATTGCCTTCCCCAAAATATTTATTGAGATTTTTAACTTCAATCATGGTCATATTTATAACCTCATTCTGGTATTTTTACTGCTAGCGGCAGTTATTTCGGTACTAGCCATTTGGGCTGAAATAACCTTTTCACCTTCTTTCAGACCGGAGATGATTTCTGTGTTCATACTATCTGATAGACCTACCATAACTTCTTTTTCTACTACTTTATTACCTGCTTCTAAGGTATAGACGAAGTTTTTATCACCAACAGTGTTAAGCGTAATGGTAGGCACTATAAGCACATTATCTTTGCTGGCAATAGTGATAGTATTTTGGGTGGTCATACCTATGCGTAGCGTACCTTCTTCATTAGGAACTACTAAGTTGCCATAGTAGTAAACAGCTGTGCTAGAGTCTGTGGTGCCGGTATAGGTGCCGGCAGTTAAGGTGGTTAGACCAGGGTCTAAAGCGTCTAGTTGACCTTTAAAGACTTTAGTAGGTTCAGAAAGAATGGTATAGGTTACTTCCATGCCAGGGTTTATTTTAGTGATATCACCTTCAGAGATTTGCATCTTAATTTCCATTTTACTTAAATCTGCAATCTGCACGATGGTTGGTGTAGTTTGGTTGGAGTTAACGGTTTGACCTTCTTCAACGGGTACAGAAACTATCGTACCATCAAAAGGTGCCACTATTTTGGTATAGCCTAAGTTGGTTTCAGCTGTATTTACCGAGATTTGGGTTTGGATGATTAACGATTCTAAATCGGCAACATTTGCTTTGGCTGTTGCTAACGCGTCATTAGCACTGTCTAAGTTTTCATCAGAAGTAGCATTTTTAGCTTTTAAGCTTTTTTCACGATTATATTTCTTTTGTGCAACAACTAAGGCTATTTTCTTAGCTTCTAATTGAGTTTTGTATGACTCTAATTTGGCTTTGTTGATATTAAGCTCATTTTCTTGGGTAGTAGAATCAATCTCTGCAATCATATCACCTTTTTTAATCTGTTGTCCTAACGAGACATAAAGCTTTTGTATTTGTCCAGAAACTTGCGCACCAACAGTTACAATCTGTTTGGCACCTATTTCGCCTGTAGTATTAACAGTACGTTTAATATTGCCAATAACTACTTTTTCTGTGAGATAGCTTATTTGTTCTTTTTTATTAAAAAAAAGAAAATAAATAGCAGTGACTATGGCTATTAATACCACTATAGAAATGGTAATTTTTTTCCCTTGTTTCATCATTACTCCCAGCTATACAGATTAAGTTAAGGTAATGATACAAGAATATTTTTTGGAAATTTAATGATTTACCAAAACCTTACCCATTCTTTACATTAAGTTATTTAATGTAAATTTATAAGTAATAGATTATTTATTTTGAGATGAGAAAAGAGATAAGTAAGAGTATTTATTCTTTGTCTGAAAGATAATTAACTTGGTTATAGGCTAGTTTGCTAACGAATTGTGTTATTACTCGTTTAATTAAATCATCAAAATCAACATCACCAATAAAATCACTTAATTGAGTCATTTGCATACCTGCATAACCGCAGGGATTAATACGAGAAAATGGTTCCAAGTTCATTTGAGCGTTTAGTGCAAAGCCATGAAATGAGGCATTACGGCGGATTCTTAAACCTAATGAAGCTATTTTTGCATCACCTACATAGACTCCAGGCGCATCTGCTTTAGCGTATGATTTGATACCATAAGAGGTTAGTAGATCAATCAAGCTATTTTCAATAGCAGTTACTAGTGTTCTAGGGCCTAAATGATGTCGTTTTACATCGATCATCAAGTAACCAATCAATTGACCAGGGCCATGATAGGTTACTTGTCCACCTCGATCTGATTGTACAACAGGAATATCACCAGGCATTAGTAAATGCTCTGCTTTGCCTGCTGTGCCTTGAGTGAAAACAGGGTAGTGTTGCAATAACCAAACTTCGTCTTGAGTTTGTTCTGTTCGGTTATTAGTAAAATCTTGCATGGAATGCCATACAGTTTCATAAGACCGTATGCCTAACTCACGAATAATAAGTGTATCTGCACTCATTACAATACCATATGAACACGCCCTGTTGCTTTTAAGTCATCATGAATGGCTTGAAGTTGAGGAATACCTGTAGCTGTGATAGACATACGTAATGAGTGATATTTGCCATTGCTGCTGTATTGATCAGTGATGGTTGATTCATCAAAGTCAGGGACATGCTTATGGATAATATCAACCACTACTTGCTTAAATTCATCATGGGCATCACCAATTACTTTAATGCCATAATTTTCACAAGGAAATTCAATTTTAGGTGGTTCTTGATTGGTCATAAATTCACCTTAGTTAAATAGCCCTTTAAAGAATAATACAATACTGTCCCATATACGTTTAAAGAAACCACCTGGTTCTACAGTTTGTAAAGCTACTAAATCGGTACTATAAATAACTTGATTGCTTGCTGTTTTAATTTCTACTTTGCCTACTACTTGTCCTGCTGTAACTGGTGCTATTAGTTGTTTAGCAGTGGTAACTTGAGCATGTAAGCCTGTAAATTGGTTTCTTAGTAATGTTAATGAAATGTCTTGTGCTAAACCTGCTTGTACTTCAGAGGCGGCACCTTTCCAAACTTTTAGACTAGATAATTGGTCACCTTTCTTATAGAAAGTTCTGTTTTCATAGAAACGAAAACCATAGGTTAATAGTTTTTGTGTTTCTTCTGCACGTGCTTTCTCACTTGCAGTGCCAAATAGTACAGCAATTAATCGTAGATCATTACGTTTAGCAGATGCTACCATACAAAAACCAGCTTCTTCAGTATGGCCTGTTTTTAAACCGTCTACTGTGTTATCTCTCCATAGTAAAAGGTTACGGTTAGGTTGCTTGATATTGTTCCAAAGGAACTCTTTCTGGCTATAAATTGCGTAGTGTGCAGGGTCTTCAAAAATAATAGCTCTAGCTAAGATACCCATATCATGTGCAGAAGAATAATGATCTGGGTTAGGAAGACCAGTTGCATTCATAAAATGTGAGTTAGTCATGCCTAGTTGTTGAGCAGTTTTATTCATCAGTTGTGCAAACACATCTTCACTACCTGCTAAGTATTCTGCAACAGCAACGCTGGCATCATTACCTGATTGAATAATAATGCCATGTAAGAGGTCTTCTAATGATACTTTTTTGCCTACTTCAATAAACATTTTAGAGCCACCAGTACGCCATGCTTTTTCACTGATAGTCACTAAGTCTGTAGGTCTAACTTGGCCCTTTTTCATTTCTAAAGTAGCTAAGTAAGCAGTCATTAATTTAGTTAGGCTTGCAGGAGGTAAGCGTTGATCACCATTATTATTGATTAACACTTGCCCTGTTGCCGCATCTATTAGCACATAGGATTTGGCTGCTAGCTGTGGTGGTGCAGGGGTGATTTCTTGGGCATGAGCAAAGCAAGCACTGAATAGAAACGTGGCTGATAATGTAATACGTTGGATAAATTGGGTTATTTTCATATTCTTCAAAATTAATTAGTGTTAATAAAAGTTAGTCTTGCTTAACGAGTGTTGATTGACCTAAGTTTGCTACACGAATAGCCTCTTGGGTTTTAAACGTTTCATGTTGATTAGGTAAAGGGCCTAAACGAACACGGTATAATTGTTGAGCACCATGTAATACAGAGCTGATAAATACAGGAACATCGGTCACTTTGACTAAGCGTTGTCTTAACAGTTCCGCAGCATCAGGATTAGCAAAAGCGCCTACTTGTAAGTAAAGCCCTTTTTGTAAGTTACTACTATCAGCAGTTGCATGCTGGTTTGCTGGTGGTTGGTATTCACTCACTGGCGTATTATCAACAGGTTGAGTGGTCACAGTGAGTGATGTTTGTGGTTTTTGCTGAGCAATAGTTGAGCTTTTATTGTCCCATTGTTGTGGGTCAATACTTTCAACTTTTACCTTCGCAGTACCTGTATCAGCATAACCTAGCTTTTTAGCTGCCGCAAAAGATAAGTCAATAATACGATCTGAATGGAATGGACCACGATCATTAACCCTTAATATAACACTGCGGTTATTTTCTAGGTTAGTTACTTTTACATAACTAGGTAATGGCAGTGTTTTATGGGCAGCTGTCATGCCATATATATCATATGGCTCTCCATTAGCTGTGGCTTGTCCATGAAACTTGGTGCCATACCAAGAGGCCATACCAACTTCTTTATAGCCAGAAGCAGTACTTTTTGGATAATAAGTTTTACCTAATACAGTATAAGGATTTTTTTTGTATGCCCCTGTATGAGGGGTAGGTGTGGCATCAGGAATATTAGATACATCTACATCCCACCATGGTGCACCATCTTTTAAAGGTCTTACATATTGGCCAGAGTGAGAGGTTTTAGCTACTTTTTGATAGCTGTCATCGTCTGTAGTGTCATTAGACTGACAGCCAATGAGCAAGAGAATTAAGCCACTAACTGTGGTTAATTGGGCAATCTGTAAAAGTTTAGTCATTATTTAGTTTAGTAGCCAATAGTTGTTCAGATAGTTGGTAAACAACTAATGAGTACATTACGCTACGATTATAACGAGTAATCACCTGAAAGTTATTTAAGCCAACCCAATATTCGTCACCTGCTTCACCATCTAGCTTAAATGCCATAACAGGGGTATTATCAGGTATGGTTTTTGGTAGTGACCAACCTGCTTGCGTTAGTTTAGCAATTGTTCTATCTAATTCAAGTCCTGTAGATAAAACACTGGTAACTTTATCACCTGTTACTTTAGCCTGTACCACAACAGTTTGCTGAGGTTGCCAACCGTGTTCTTTGAAATAATTAGCTACACTTCCAATGGCATCTGTAGGGTTATTCCATATATCAATATGACCATCATTATCAAAGTCTACAGCATAGGCTCTAAAACTTCCGGGCATAAATTGAGCCATACCCATGGCGCCTGCATAGGATCCTTTTAGTGCTAGAGGGTCTAATTGCTCTTCACGAGTCATGATTAAATATTCTTT
>JBEBWU010000060.1:0-8316 GCA_040391985.1 Entomomonas sp.
CCACGGTAGCTTGCCCAACGGATAGCTTCTTTTTCTATTGCTTCATTGCCTGTCAAATCAATACCATAAGCTGTTAACCATTGGCTAACAGCGGTTAAGTATTGTTCTTGATTAAAACCATAGATAGAAATCCATAAACCAAAGCGTTCAGAAAGCGAGACTTTTTCCTCGATTACTTCACCTGGATGGATTTCACCATTATGATCTGTTCGATAACTGAGGTTATCGTCAATTCGTTCGGGCATTAGGTGTTTACGATTTGAAGTGGCATATATTAGCGTGTTGTCGGATTTACCTGCTATAGAACCATCTAAGACCGTTTTTAAGCCTTTATAGCCTGTTTCACCTTCTTCAAAAGAAATATCATCACAAAAGATAATAAAACGTTCTGAGCGACCACGGGTCATGGAGACAATTTGTGGTAAGTCCATTAAATGTTCTTTATCTACTTCAATCAGTCGTAAACCTTTCTGATGAAAAGCATTCAAGCAGGCTTTAATAAGTGAGCTTTTGCCCGTACCTCTTGCACCTGTAAGCAATACATTATTAGCGGGTAAACCTTCTACAAATTGGCGTGTATTTTGTTCAATTAATGCTTTTTGACGATCAATATTTTGTAAATCTTCAAAAGCTATCAGGTTAGGTTCTTCAACAGGAATCAGAGTAGGTTGTTCAATACCATTGTAAAAGCGATGTTCCCATAAATAGGCTATAACATCATCTTTAATGGAGTAAACAGGTGGTGGAGGAAAAGCATTGTTTAAGCTATTCGCAATTCGCTCAAGTTGTTCAATAATCTGTTGTAAAGGTAAATCACTCATAAAATTAATCTAATATCAATAAAGGATAGTTAATAGATATTGGTTAAGTTAATAACTTATTGTTGAAAAAGCCACTACAAAATAGCGGCTAAGTCTTTGTGGTCTTTTTCACCCAGTTTCCAATAGCCTGTGGTTTGTATATTGCCTAAGTGAAAGCCACGTTCTTTTAGTAGTTGAACACGGATATTTCGAATCACTGAGGCTTCAGCTGCAATCCAAGCATGCCCTTGGGTATTTGGCAAATCATTAGATTTTAGAACAGTTTTTAAACCTTCCTTTTGAGAGTCTTTAAAAACCCAATGAATAGTTGCATCAGCTTGTGTTGTAAGCTGTTGTTGCTCTTGCTTATTGGTTGCTTCTATATAAGCATAGACCTTTAAATGAGCTGGAAGTTGCTCAAGGATAACAGAAATAGAAGGAATTCCTGTTTCATCTGCTAATAATAATAACCAAGAATCTATTTCTAAATCACGAAACCCTCCTCTGGGTCCAGCTACATAAATTTCATCACCTATTTTGGCTTTTTTCGCCCAAGAAGAAATTAAACCATGATGGTTGATTGCTATATCCAAAGTCAATTGTTGTTTGGCTGCATCAAAATAACGAACAGTATAAGCACGACCAGTCATCTTACTATTAGGTAAAAAGACTTTTACCCATTGCGCTGGGTATTCTAAAGCAAAATCTTTTAAGTCTTCACCTGTTAAAACAACACGACGAAAGGCTGGTGTAAGTTGTTCAATACTGACGACTTGAGTGAGTAAGTGAGGAAAATGATGATTGGTTTGTTTAGTGGATTTAGCCACTAAATCTTTAAAAGATTTTAGAACGGCTCTCGGTTTGATATTTACTTTTGCTAAACGTAATTCTTCACCACAAACATCTAGTAGTGTTTGAACATCAGTAGGTAATAAAGGCGCAATAGCTACAGACTTGCTTTTTAAACTTCTTGCCGTATGGCCTAGTGCTGATAGTAGTTCTATTTCGTCTTTAGATACAAAAGGTGAATCTGGCCCTAGAAGATTAAAATTAGGGTTAGTTGTTAATATAGCTTGAACTAAGCGAGCAAAAGGAAAAGCATGAACAGAAAAAATTCCTATTTCTTCTAATAAAAAACCAGCTTGTGCAGGCCAATTACCTTGCCAATTTAATGCACGTAATGCTTTAAGTAGCTTTTGCTCATCATGACTGCATTTATTGATAGAAAAAAAGTTTCTTTGCATGGTTTTAAGTTCTATAAGTAATTATTAATAAACTAACAATAAAGCTAAGCAATGTTAATTATTTTCTATAAGATTTAATAATAGCATTTATTAATGGAGTACATTGCTATAAATTAGGCTTATAGTCAATAAGTTAGAATATTTAATTGTTTATTAGGTACTTATAGAGATAGAAACTGATTATCTATCTCTTCTTAAATTAAAGTTAATAGGGATAGTGATAGCACGTGAACTATTACCATTTAATACATCAGCAGGAGGTTTTGGTAATGGTTGTGCGCGGTCTAATAGGTCTAATACCTCTTGATCCAGTGATGGGTAGCCAGAGCTCTTAACAATATGCTTCGCTAATACTTGGCCTTGTGCATCAATCGTAAAGTTGACGGATACAGTACCTTCTTGATGTTTACTTCTGGCTTCACGAGGATAGCGTTTATAACGGGCAATACGGCTAAATAGTTGTGATTGCCAAGTAATTTGTGCCTTTGATGGACGGGTAGAGCTAGTAGTAACAGGCGCAGCTACTCGATCAGATACACGATCACTTACCGCTGAAGAATTAGTAGTTACTTCAGCTTTAGGCCTTGTATCTTCAGTAATTTCTTTTGGTTTTTCAATAGGTTTTTCGACTGGTTTTTCAACCGGCTTTTTAATGGGTTTTGGCTCTGGTTTCTTTTGAATAACCACCTTTGGTTCAGGAGCTTCTACAGGTTCTGGAACGGGTATTGGATCAGGTTCTTGTATAGGTTCTGGTTCGACAGGTGTTGGATCAGATGCTACTTGTTCAACAGGTGCTGGATTTTCCTGAGGTGTATTATTAGGTGCCTCAGGTAATGGAGCAAGCTCTAACATGACAGCTGCAGGAATAGGTGGTTGCGCTGGTGGTAGTGGGTTCCAACCTAACATTAAAGCAGTAGCAAGACCAATATGTAATGCTACAACGATAATAAAAGCAATTAACCAACGTGAAGTATTTGCTATAGAGTTACTACTCATTATTCCCCATAGCCTCTAAACCTACTAATCCAATTTTTAGATAACCTGTTTTTCTTAGGTCATTCATAACATTAATAAGATCTTCATAGTTAACTGTTTTATCAGCTTGGAAGAAGATGGTAGTTTCTTTATTACCTTTGGTTTGCTTCTCAAGTTCAATGGCTAATTGATCAGGATTAGCAATTAACTCATTGCCTAAATACAGTTGTTGATCTGCTTTTAAGGTCAATACAATAGGTTGTTCTGGTCTAGGTTGGGGCGTAGCTGTTGAAGCAGGTAAGTCTACTTTAATATCCACCGTAGCGAGTGGAGCGGCTACCATGAAGATAATTAACAGTACTAACATCACATCAATGAAAGGAGTGACATTAATTTCACTCATTTCGGTATTTTCGTCGCTACCTTCTTTTAAATTGATTGCCATGTTAATTAGCCTATCTTTGTTACATTTGAGCGTGTGGTAGTGGTAGAAGCTGTATGGCTTTTACGGTCTAAGTCACGACTTAATAGTAATAAAGTATGGGCTGAAATATCACTTACCATCACTTTGTAATGGCTAATAGAGCGTGTGAATACGTTATAAATGATTACTGCAGGAATAGCCGCCACCAAACCCATA
Organism: Entomomonas sp.; assembly: GCA_040391985.1. Taxonomy (GTDB): domain Bacteria; phylum Pseudomonadota; class Gammaproteobacteria; order Pseudomonadales; family Pseudomonadaceae; genus Entomomonas. The sequence continues at coordinate 3,660 of JBEBWU010000060.1, forward strand.
GCTGTTGCTAATAGGGCTTCTGCAATGCCTGGTGCAACTACAGCAAGGTTAGTAGTTTGGGATTTAGCGATACCAATAAAGCTGTTCATGATTCCCCATACCGTACCAAATAAACCGATAAAGGGAGATACTGCACCAATAGTGGCAAGAATGCTAGTACCTGCATTCATTTTACGGCCACTGGCAGCTACTAAGCGATCTTGACGGAAAGCCGCACGCTCTTTAATTCCTTCATGGCTGGTAGAGTCAGCAGATAGTTCAAGTTCTTCTTGCAGGTCTTCAATCAATGAAGTGGCAAGGCTATTTTTAGAAAATGTATTGGCTACTTCATTAGCTTGTCTTAAGTTTTTAGTATTTCTTAATGCGGCCATTTCTTGACGTAAACGTCTTTTAGCTGTGATTAATTCAAAAAGTTTAGCAATAAAGATAGTCCATGTGGCAAGAGAGGCTAATAAAAGGCCAATCATCACTGCTTTAACGACAATATCTGCATTTTGATACATGCCCCAAGGAGAGAGATCATGCTCTAAAGATTGTTCTGCTTGTTGGATATTTTCAGCAGTAACCGCTGGATTTAGTGTTGGTTGAGATGTTTCATTGTTAGTCGTATTAGTGGTCGGTTGTTCTGCTGGTGTAGCAGTAGTGCTTTGTTCTACTTGTGGGTGTTCATGCTGTGTTGTTGGGGATACTTGTTGCGCAAAACTCAAAGAAGTAAAACACAGTGTGGTAATTAGAATCAATTGTTTAACAAGTGAAGAGCGACGACTAGATACGTTTAACATATTCATCCAATTTAATTTAGAAAAGAATAATAAGAATTATTCTCATTATCTCAGATAATTATCATTAACAAAAGTTTTTTTAATATTTTTTACAAAAAACAATAAATTTAATTATTAGATATTTATTTCTTAAAAGGTTCTTAATATTCTTTAATTGCGTTAATCTAAAGCGAATATGATAGCCATAAAACAAAGGAAAATTATTAATGCAGGTCAGTATTATTGAAGGAGATTTATTACAACAGCCTGTTGAGGTAATTGTTAATGCGTGGAATAGAAATATTATTCCTTGGTGGCTTTTATTACCGCAAGGTGTATCAGGAGCTATTAAGAAACAGGCAGGCTATGCGCCCTTTTTTGAGTTGGGAAAAATGGGCCCAATAAAACTAGGGCAAGCTGTGATTACTGGATCAGGTAAGTTGCCATATAAAGCAATTATTCATGTAGCAAGTATTAATATGTTTTGGCGAGCCACTCGTTATTCAATTCAGCAATCCGTTTTTTCTGCGATGCAAATAGTAAATGATCAGCAAATTAATTCAGTGGCTTTTCCAATTATTGGTGCAGGTTCAGGAGGCTTTGGTGCACAAGGTGCTTTAGAGTTAATGGTTGAAGCCTTTAATAAGATAGAATCAAAGGCTTCAGTGTGCATTATTAAATTTGTTAAAGGTAAGTTCTAAACCTAGTTATTTAATAGGTTTAATACCAGCCTTATTCATACATTGGCTATAAAGATTATTTAATTCTTGTTGCGAAGGCATAGCCCCTGTTTGGATTTTTTCCAGTTTTGGAACAATGCATTGACAATAGGTGTTTGCCTGTTTGTCAGTGATTTTATTAGGTGTACCAGCTTGCTCTTGTTTTTGTTTTAACATATCTGCACATAGCTTTACAGCATTACCATCGGCTAGTGCGATATTTGAAAATAAAAAAGTGCTGATTAATATTAGTAAGTACTTCATAGATCATTACCATTTTAGCTATTTAATCAAAGTGTTTTTATAAAAATATTGTTAATAAAAACTAACATAATCATTGTACAATGATTGACCCTATATAAAGTCTGATAGTTCAATTATTTTGTTTGTTACGTCATCATTTGTTCAGTTCTGTGAAAAGAAAAATACCATTATTTAAACGGTTACAACATAATCCAATCATTAGTATAGTTATTTTGTTACTAGCTGTAGGTTTCTATTATTACCAAATTTCTGAGAATAGTTTTACAGCAGAAGTCATTCATGTGATTGATGGTGATACTGTAGATGTATTGGTAGTAAATCAGCCCATTCGTATTCGTTTGGCAGGGATTGATGCACCAGAAAAAGGTCAAGCTTTTGGCACGAAAGCTAGGAAAGTACTATCAGATATGGTTAAAAATAAGAGGGTTACTGTTGTTGAAGTGGATAAAGATCAGTATCAGCGTATGGTAGCTATAATTAAATTAGATGATCTTAATATTAATCAGGAAATGGTTAGGCAAGGGATGGCATGGGTATATACCAACTATAATCAAGATTATAATTTACCTCTATTAGAGGCTAAGGCTCGAGCTAATAAAACAGGTTTATGGTCTCAAGCAAACCCTGCTCCTCCTTGGTTGTATCGCAAGCAATTATCAAATAAGTAGTTAACTTAATTAAAGGAAATCTTAAGATATAAATAAGGTTAATTTAGTACATTTATTAAGCTAATATAATTTTCATGGAGATGAGCATGTTTAGTCAAGAAGTTGCAATAGCAATTTTTGTTGTAGCTGTATTAATCATTTGTGGCAGTTATTTTATTTTTTCTAGGAAGTCAGAAAAACTAAAAGGTTATAGAAAAAATGTCTTTATTTTAGTGGCTGTTGTATTTGGGGGATTATATTTTTCTTTTGTTAATCACGTTTATATTTTGAACGAAGAGCAAAATACTTATGAAGAAAAAATACTATTCTTACCTGCTAAATTTACATTAGCCAATAAACAACAGCTAAGTATTACACCTAAATTTGGTATTTATTCTGTCATTATTAACAATAGCCAAAGAAATGCTGTATTTGAAACGGTTATTTATGGTAATAGTTCTGGCAGACCAGATATAAAATTACCAGCGCAAGCAGTAACTTATGTAAACAAAGGGACTGATTATATATTTAAAGAGCCACCGAACTCAGTGAAAATTAAAGGCTCTGGTACTACCAAGGGTTGGATTCACTACTAAAGAAATAGCATTATCCATAAGTAATAAATACTTATGGATAATAAAGTTAGGAAAGTTTTACATCTGCATTTTGACCACGATTTCTAAGAAAGTGATCCATTAATACAATAGCCATCATCGCTTCTGCAATTGGGGTGGCGCGAATACCAACACAAGGATCGTGACGACCTTTGGTGATAACCTCAATTTCATTACCATGCGCATCTATAGAATGACCAGGGGTAGTGATACTAGGTGTAGGTTTTAACGCTAGGTTAGCAACAATTGGTTGGCCTGAAGAAATACCACCAAGAATACCGCCTGCATTATTAGATAAAAAGCCTTCTTTGGTCAGTTCATCTCTATGTTGTGTACCGCGTTGTGTAACACTTTTAAAACCAGCACCTATTTCTATACCTTTGACTGCATTAATACTCATCAATGCATAAGCAAGTTCTGCATCTAACCGATCAAAAATAGGTTCACCTAATCCTACAGGAACACCTTCTGCAACCACTGTGATTTTAGCACCTACAGAATCTTGATCACGACGCAGTTGTTCCATATAACTTTCTAATTCGGGTAACTTATCAAGGTCAGCTGCAAAAAAATGATTACCTTCCGCATTGACTGCATCCCAACTTTTGAAAGGGATTTCAATAGGACCTAACTGACTCATATAGCCACGAATGGTAATACCTTTAGTGGCTAGGTATTTCTTTGCAATAGCCCCAGCGGCAACACGCATTGCTGTTTCACGAGCAGAAGAGCGACCACCGCCGCGATAATCGCGAATACCATATTTATGGTAGTAAGTGTAATCAGCATGGGCAGGACGAAATATATCTTTAATAGCAGTATAGTCTTTTGATTTTTGATCAGTATTACGAATCAACAAACCAATAGGGCAACCCGTAGTAATTCCTTCAAAAACACCTGATAAAATTTCTACTTGGTCAGCCTCTTGACGTTGGGTAGTAAATTTACTACTGCCAGGGCGACGACGGTCTAAATCTGTTTGCAAGTCTGCTTCTGATAGAGGTAGTCCAGGAGGGCAGCCATCAACAATAGCCATTAATGCAGGGCCATGACTTTCCCCTGCGGTAGTGACTGTAAATAATTTGCCAATGGTATTGCCAGACATAATGTCTTACTCCCGTTTTTAACAAATGAAAAAGTAAGAGGTAATGGGTGCATTACCTCTGTCATATTATTGTAAGTTAACACCTTGTAAACCAACTGATGTGCCTATTTCTTTAGCAGCACTAGCACCAAGCTTTTTAGCAAAACGATCAAATGGGCTGTCTTGTACAGTATAGTTTTTCAAGTTTTCTTCACCAACAATTTCACGAGCAACATAGCTGGTGCTACCAAAACCATCGATTAAACCAAGCTCTTTCGCTTGTTCGCCAGACCAAATAAGACCAGAGAATAACTCAGGGTGCTCTTTATCTTTTAAGCGATCACCACGACCTGCTTTTACTTGGTTGATAAACTGTTGATGGACTGTATTTAGCGTATTCTTCCAAAACTCTGTTTCTTCTTTATTCATAGGTTGGAATGGATCTAAGAAGGCTTTATGCTCGCCAGAAGTGTATGCCCTACGTTCAATACCTAATTTATTCATAGCATCAACAAAACCAAAACCAGCAGCAGTTACGCCAATAGAGCCAACTAAGCTCGCTTTATCC
>JBEBWU010000061.1:0-8303 GCA_040391985.1 Entomomonas sp.
AACATATTCCCGTTATTTTTATTACCTCCCTTAATGATGCGATTGATGAATCTAAAGGCTTTGAAGTAGGCGGTGTTGACTATATCAGTAAACCCATAAAACCTATTACTGTAAAAGCTAGAATTAAAACACACCTTACTTTAGTAGATATTGCTGAATTACGCAGAACACAGTTACAAATTGTTGAATGTCTCGGTCGAGCTGCTGAATATAAAGATGATGATACAGGGCAGCATGTATCACGGATGAGCCGTTATGCAAAAGTGTTAGCAAAAGCAGCTGGTTTTTCAGAAGAGCAAGCTGATTTATTAATGAATGCTGTACCTATGCATGATATCGGCAAAATAGGTATTCCTGATTCTATTTTAATGAAACAAGCAGCGTTAACTCCTGAAGAATGGGATATTATGCGTACCCATGTGGAAATTGGTGTAAAAATTATTGGTGATGATCCTGCTGAACTTTTTAGAATAGCTAGAACAGTTGCGCAATGTCATCATGAGAAGTGGGATGGTTCAGGGTATCCTCATGGATTAAAAGAAGAAAAAATCCCTATAGAAGCTAGAATAGTTGCTATTGCTGATGTATTTGACGCACTTACTAATAAAAGACCATATAAACCTGCATGGCCTGTAGAGCAAGCAATAGAATATATGTTAGAACAACAAGGGAAACATTTTGATCCTAAGCTACTGTCATTATTTATTGAAAATATGCCTTCTATTTTAGAAATTAAAGCTAAATTTGCAGATCAAAATTAATCTAAAAGAGATGATCTACAACATAAAATCTATCAAAATGCTTTATTACTAACGATACAATTAGTATACTTCCCAAATCAATAATTAAATATAGTATTACTATACATATTTGTTAAGTTTATAATTTATAGTCTCTATATTGTTCTAAGGATCGTACTAATTATTATGAGCGCACAAAATCCTCCTTTAACAGGACTTCCAAGACTGTTTGTAGATAATAACATCTTATCTGAAAATGATATGCGCCAAGCCATGCAACAATCAAAGGTAGAACAATTACCACTTGTTACTTATTTAGTACAAAATAAAATGGCTAGTGCAAAAAGCATTGCTATACTCATCTCAGAACAATTAGGGTTACCTCTTTTTGATTTAGGTAGTCTACAAATAGATGACGCTCTAAAGTCTGTAGTGACTGAAAAATTAGCTCGCCAACACCGTGCAATTCCCTTATGGAAACGTGGCAATAGCTTATTTTTAGGTATCTCTGACCCATCAAACCAACAGGGCTTAAGAGATATCCAATTTAATACAGGTCTACCTGTTGATGCAATTCTGGTTGAAGAAGATAAATTAACCTCTTTACTTGATCGATTTTTTGATACAGAAGCAGAACAAGTTAGTGCAGGGCCTCTGCAAAAACCTGGTTCAGGTGATGATGAAAAAGAGGATGAAGCCGTTGTTAATTTTGTTAACCAAATGCTATTAAATGCTATACGTAGTGGCGCATCTGACTTACACTTTGAGCCCTACGAAAAAAGTTATCGGGTGCGCTTTCGTAGTGATGGTATTTTGCAAATAAAATCACGCCCTCCTATTGAGTTAGCACCTCGTATTGCTGCTCGTTTAAAAGTAATGTCTGATATGGACATTTCTGAACGTAGAAAACCACAAGATGGTCGTATTAAACTAAAAGTATCTGAAAGAAAATCTATTGATTTCCGGGTTAATACCTGTCCTACTTTATGGGGCGAAAAAATAGTATTACGTATATTAGACTCCTCTAGTGCACAAATGGGTATTGATTCATTAGGTTATGAGCCTGATCAAAAAGCACTCTATATGGAAGCCCTTAGTCATCCTCAAGGTATGATTCTAGTAACAGGACCAACTGGTTCTGGTAAAACGGTATCTCTTTATACTGGCCTAAATATTCTTAATACGCCTGATGTAAATATCTCTACTGCAGAAGATCCAGTTGAAATTAACTTAGAGGGTATTAACCAAGTTAACGTTAACCCTAAACAAGGCATGGACTTCTCGGCAGCACTACGTGCATTCCTTCGCCAAGACCCTGACATTATCATGGTTGGTGAAATCCGTGACCTTGAGACGGCGGAAATTGCTATTAAAGCTGCTCAAACAGGCCATATGGTAATGTCAACACTACATACTAACAGTGCTCCTGAAACATTAACTCGTTTAATGAATATGGGGGTTGCTGCTTTCAATATTGCAACCTCCGTCAATTTAATCATTGCTCAACGATTAGCAAGACGACTATGTCCACATTGTAAACAAGAAATGGAAATCCCTCATGAAGCTTTAGTAAAAGCTGGATTTCCACAAGATAAAATTGGTAATTTTACTGTTTATGGCCCCCTAGGGTGTGACCGCTGTAATAGCGGTTATAAAGGCCGTGTGGGTATTTATGAAGTAGTAAAAATAACGCCTGCTTTACAACGTATTATTATGTCTGAAGGTAATGCCATTGAAATTGCTGATGAAGCAAGAAGAGAAGGTTTTCCTGATTTAAGAGCTTCTGGCCTCAAAAAAGTAATGGATGGTTTAACAAGTTTAGAAGAAGTTAATCGTGTGACATCAGATTAAATAACTGAGCTAAACGATTAAAATTTTGATATTCATCATATTTTAACTATAGAACAAATATTCAACTTCTATAGTATGGAAGTTATGGTAGAATTAACATAGATTTAATTATGTAATAACGGATTGATAGTAAAGGATTTGACTTTTATGAAGTCAATATACTTGTAAAAAGAGGTGGTCATGGCGCAAGCAGCAAAAACACGTACTTATTTATGGAAAGGTGTAGATAAATCAGGTAATAAGCTAAAAGGGGAGTTAAATGCAACAGACCCGACTGTTATCAAAGCTATCCTCCGTAAACAAGGTATCACCGCTAAACAAATCTCTCGAAAATTAGAGCTTGGTATTGGTGGCAAAATCAAACCTATTGATATTGCTATTTTTACACGTCAAATGGCTACTATGATGAAAGCCGGTGTACCTATGATTCAAGCGCTTGAAATTATTGCCGAAGGCGCTGAAAAACCCAAGATTCGTGAATTACTCGATAATATTAAACAAGAAGTAGCTGCTGGTAATAGCTTTACTGCATCCTTAAGAAAACGTCCTTTATATTTTGATGAGCTTTTTTGTAGCCTTATTGAGGCAGGTGAAAAATCAGGTACTTTAGAAACATTATTAGACCGAGTTGCTGGTTATAAAGAAAAGAGTGAGTCACTAAAGAAAAAAGTAAAAAAAGCAATGATCTATCCTATTGCTATTCTTGTAGTGGCTTTTGTTGTATCAGCAATTCTATTAGTCAAAGTTGTTCCTCAGTTTGCAGCTATCTTCCATAGTTTTGGTGCTGAATTACCTTGGCTAACTCAACAAGTTGTTGATTTATCAGAATATTTGCAATCTGATGGTTGGAAAGTACTTGTTGCAATGTTTGTCATTGGTTTTGTAATTAAAGAAGCCTATAAACGTTCACCAGCTTTCCGAGATCTTATTGATAGAGGGTTATTACGTATACCTATCGTAGGTTCTATTATATATAACTCTGCTGTTGCTCGTTTTACTCGTACTCTATCCACCACCTTTGCCGCTGGTGTTCCTCTAGTTGAGGCTTTGGACTCAGTAGCAGGTGCTACTGGTAATATTATATATAAAAAAGCTGTACTTAAAATCAAACAAGAAGTTTCTACTGGTAGACAGCTTAACTTTGCAATGCGTGGTAGTAATGTATTCCCAGCCTTAGCTGTTCAATTAACTGCAATTGGCGAAGAGTCTGGTTCATTAGACAGCATGTTAGGTAAAGCAGCTAATTTTTACGAGGAAGCTGTAGATAATATTGTTGATGGATTATCTGCTCTTATGGAACCAATGATTATGGTTGTATTAGGGGTTATTATTGGTACATTAATTGTCGCCATGTATCTACCAATCTTCCAAATGGGTCAAGTTGTATAATATTAATGACTGTTTTTACTGAAATCCCTTCGTTATTTATTTTTGCCTCCCTACTAATAGGTTTATTAGTAGGGAGTTTTCTTAATGTGATTATTTATCGTTTGCCTAAGATGATGATCAGTGCTTGGCAACAGGAGGCTCACGAAATTCTCGAACTTCCTCAATCTACTGAATCACAAGTTAAGTTTAATCTATTTCTACCCTCCTCTACCTGTCCCCATTGTGGACATAAAATTACAGCCATAGAAAATATACCTATCATTAGCTATTTAGTGTTAAGAGGTCGTTGTAGAGACTGTAAAGCACCTATTAGTAAACGTTACCCCCTTGTTGAATTATGTTCAGGTATTCTTTCTGGTTGGATTGCTTACTATTTTGGCTTTTCTGCTGAAGCACTATTACTTATCCTATTAACTTGGGGTCTCATAGCGATGAGTATGATTGATATCGATCATCAACTATTACCTGATTCGTTAGTATTGCCTTTATTATGGGTAGGTATTCTTGCTAATGCTTATGGACTATTCCCTGATATTAGCATCAATAGCGCTATTTTAGGTGCTGTTATTGGTTATATGTCGCTATGGACGGTTAATGCCCTCTTTAAATTACTACGTGGTTATGATGGCATGGGGCATGGCGACTTTAAACTACTTGCTTTGTTTGGTGCATGGGGTGGCTATCAAATTTTACCTGTAGTTATTCTACTATCAGCTGCAGCTGGTGCAGTAATAGGTATCATTAGTATATTATTATTTGCAGGCAAAAATAAAATGCCTTATGGCCCCTACTTAGCTATTGCAGGTTGGATTGCCCTAATCTGGGGGCAAGATATTGTTGCTGCCTACTTAAAATTCTCAGGTCTTAATTAACCCTTCTATTATTATTTGATAGGGATATTAATTTATATTAGTATCCCTTACTATATCTTTTATTATTCGTTAACAAGAGATCAATTACAGTGAAAAGGTGGACACTGGGTATTACAGGTGGTATAGGTAGTGGTAAAACCGCTGTTGCACAGCTATTTACAAACAAAGGAATTGAGACCATTGATGCTGACCAAGCAGCCCGTTGGGTAGTGAACAAAGGAAAACCAGCCTTAACAAAAATAGTAGAACATTTTGGTTCACAGGTCTTACTAGAGGATGGCAACCTAAACCGTGCTACATTACGTCAAGAAATTTTCCAAAACCCACAACAACGTAAATGGCTTGAACAACTACTACATCCCATTATTCGCCAAGAAATTTGCCAATTTTTAGAAAATGCTAACTCACCTTATAGTATTTTAGTTTCCCCTCTTCTTATAGAAGCAAAACAATATGAATTGGTTAATAGAGTTTTGGTGATTGACACTACTGAATCAATACAAATTACTCGTAGCATGCAGCGAGATAATAACTCTGAACAGCAAATTAGAGCTATTATGCAAACTCAATTGACTAGAAGTGAACGTCTTAATTATGCTGATGATATAATAGTTAATGATCAAGATATATCTCATTTAGAACAACAAGTAGAGCAGCTCCATCAATTTTATCTAACACAATGTAAGAATTAGGTTTATGAAAAGACAACCCCTTGTTAAATGCCCAACTTGTCAGAAATCACTCACTTATAGTAGTGATAATCCCTTTCGTCCTTTTTGTTCTGAACGCTGTAAATTAATAGATTTAGGTGCATGGGCTGCAGAAGAACACAGCATTGCAGGACAAGAATTAATAAGTGATGAATTTATTACAGAAGACGAACTAGCAGAAATAATGTCTAAAAAATTACATTAGCCCATTAAAAAACCCTGCTAAAGCAGGGTTTTTTAATAACCAATATACTATTACTCTTGTACAGGAGTATCAGATACAGCAGGTGCTGGATTTTCAGCAGCAATTGCATCCTTAATAGATAGTTTGATACGGCCACGGTTATCCACATCAATAACCATTACTTTAACCATTTGGCCTTCTTTTAATACATCAGTCACTTTCTCAATGCGCTGTTCACTAATTTGTGAAATATGCACTAAGCCATCTTTACCTGGTAAAATATTAACAAAAGCACCAAAATCAACAATACGCTCTACTTTACCTTCATAGATTTTACCTACTTCAGCCTCAGCAGTAATACCTAACACACGTTGTTGAGCCATCTCTGCCGCTTCTTTAGTTTCACCAAAGATTTTAATAACACCATTATCATCAATATCAATAGATGCTTTAGTTTCTTCACAAATACCACGGATAACCGCACCACCTTTACCAATAACATCACGAATCTTATCAGGATCAATTTTGAAGGTAAGCATAGTAGGTGCATTAGCAGATAATTCACGAGATTCGCTAATTACTTCGTTCATTTGCTTAAGAATATGTAAACGTGCTTCTAACGCTTGGTTTAAAGCTGTTTCCATAATCTCTTCAGTAATGCCTTTAATTTTGATATCCATTTGTAACGCAGTAACACCTTGGGCTGTACCCGCTACTTTAAAGTCCATATCACCTAAATGATCTTCATCACCTAAAATATCTGTTAATACAGCAAATTTCTCACCTTCTTTTACCAAGCCCATAGCAATACCGGCAACTGGAGCACGTAAAGGAACGCCTGCATCCATTAACGATAAAGAAGCACCACAAACTGAAGCCATAGAACTAGAGCCATTAGACTCAGTAATTTCAGAAACCACACGAATAGTATAAGGGAACTCAGCATCAGTAGGTAATACAGCTTGTACACCACGACGGGCTAAACGACCATGACCAATCTCACGACGCCCTACACCACCCATACGACCACATTCACCTACTGAATAAGGAGGGAAGTTATAATGCAACATAAACGCATCACGTTGTTCACCTTCTAAAGAGTCCAATAGTTGTGAATCACGTGCAGTACCTAAAGTAGTGACTACTAAAGCTTGTGTTTCACCACGTGTAAATAGTGCTGAACCATGAGTTTTACCTAACACACCTGTTTGGATATTCAATGGACGTACAGTACGTGTATCACGGCCATCAATGCGAGGTTGACCATTAACAATATTCTCACGAACAATACGGTATTCTAACAAACCAAAAATGTTCTTAACTTCTTGTTCAGAAGGTTGACCTTCTTCACTACCAGCAAATTTAGCAACTGCTTGCTCACGTAAAGCATCTAGTGCTGCATAACGCTCTTGTTTTGCAGTAATGGTATAAGCTTTAGAAATAGCTTCGCCTAATTCTGTTTTAACTGAATTAATCAAAGCAGTATTTTCTACAGGTGCTTGCCACTCAATTGCTGGCTTATTCACCTCTGCAGCGAATTCCTTAACCGCTTTGATTACTACTTGGAATTCCTGATGAGCAAATAACACACCACCTAACATTTGGTCTTCTGTTAACTCTTTAGCTTCAGACTCAACCATTAATACAGCGGTTTCAGTACCTGCAACCACCATGTCTAAATGAGAAGCTTGTAACTGCTCATAGGTAGGATTCAATAAATAACCAGAATCAATATGAAAACCTACACGAGCTGCACCCACAGGGCCTTCAAAAGGAATACCAGAAATAGCTAAAGCAGCTGAAGTACCTATCATCGCAGCAATGTCTGGATCAGATTTTTTATTAGTAGAAAGTACTGTACAGATTACTTGTACTTCGTTTACAAAACCTTCTGGAAATAATGGACGAATAGGACGATCAATTAAACGTGAGGTTAGTGTCTCTTTTTCTGAAGGACGACTTTCACGCTTTAAAAAACCACCTGGAATACGTCCAGCAGCATACGTTTTTTCTTGATAATGAACAGATAATGGGAAGAAATCTTGCCCCTCTGTTGCATTTTTAGCAGCAACTACAGTTACTAGCACACTTAAATCATTATCAATAGTAACTAACACCGCACCATTTGCCTGACGTGCAATACGACCTGTTTCTAAAGTTACCGTTGATTGACCAAATTGAAATTGTTTTTTAACCGGATTTAGCACGGTATATTCCTTCTTTATTTAACTTACTTAATATGAAATTGGTTGATGGATTGGGAGTTGGACCCTAACTCATCAAATAAAAAATCTATTCTTAAAACAGAAAGCTGGAAGCAGCATAACCTGGTTTCCAGCTTTCTTGCACCTTAGCGGCGAAGTCCCAAACTAGCAATTAACGCTGCGTAACGTTCAGTATCCTTAGATTTTAAGTATTCTTGAAGTTTACGACGTTGGTTAACCATGCGAATAAGACCACGACGTGAGTGGTGATCTTTTGCAAGAGCTGTGTAGTGATCACTCAACTTGATACTATTGGCTTGTAATAGCTCAAATTGAACTACTCGAGATCCAGT
>JBEBWU010000062.1:0-8219 GCA_040391985.1 Entomomonas sp.
AGATATTATTGCTATTTTAGGTATGGATGAGTTATCAGAAGCTGATAAGCAACTCGTAGCTCGTGCTCGTAAAATGCAACGTTTCTTATCTCAACCATTCTTCGTAGCGGAAGTATTTACTGGTTCTCCAGGTAAATATGTACCTCTTAAAGAAACAATTCGTGCTTTCAAAGGCATTTTAAATGGCGATTATGATCACTTACCAGAGCAAGCATTCTACATGGTAGGTACTATCGACGAAGTCATTGAGAAGGCTAAGACCCTATAATGGGGTATGCCCATAATAGTATTATGGGCATAAAGTAGAGGGTATTATAGATATGGCAATGATTAAATGTAGCATAGTCAGTGCAGAAGAATCATTATTTAATGGTACTGTTAAACGAGTAGTAGCTCATGGTAGTATGGGTGATCTAGGTATATTACCTAACCATGCACCGCTATTAACCAGTTTGTTACCAGGCCCTGTGCGTGTTGTTAAAGAAGACGATTCTGAAGAGATTTTCTATATCTCAGGTGGATTTTTAGAAGTTCAACCATTAGAAGTAGTGGTACTAGCTGATACAGGTATTCGTGCAGAAGATCTTGATGAAGCTGCAGCAAAAGCTGCCATGATTAGTGCTGAACATGAGTTGAATGATAAAACATCTCACCAAGACTACAGTAAAACAGCTTCTAGTCTTGCACAAGCAGCAGCACAATTACGGACAATTACTGAACTTAGAAGAAAGTTTAAATAATTGTTGGGTAAGTGATTTAATTTATAAAAAGGGGTGGCTTAGGCTGCCCTTTGTTTTTTGGGGTATTAATTATGTCATTAGAAGTGATTATTCTTGCAGCGGGTAAAGGTACTCGCATGTGTTCAACACTCCCTAAAGTTTTACATAAGGTGGCAGGTAAAACTATGCTAGGGCATGTGATTGATAGTGCTAGAAGATTAAAGCCTCAAAAAATACATGTAGTTATTGGTCATGGTGCTGAACAAGTAAAAGAATTGTTCACAGCAGATGACATACATTTTGTTTTACAAGATCAGCAATTGGGTACAGGGCATGCAGTAGCTACTGCGATACCTTTTGTGGAAAGTGAAAAAGTATTAATACTTTATGGCGATGGGCCATTAATTGAAACGACTACACTGGAAAATTTAATTAGGTTTATACAACCACTATTTTTAGGACTGTTAACTGTTAATTTAGCTAATCCTACAGGCTATGGTCGTATTATTCGTAATGAGCAGGGTAGTGTTACGGCGATTGTTGAGCAAAAAGATGCCACCGAACAGCAAAAACAGATTAAAGAAGGTAATACAGGTATTCTGGCTTTATCTACTGAACCGTTAAAGAAATGGTTGGCAAAACTATCCAATCAAAATGCACAAGGTGAGTATTATTTAACGGATGTTATTGCAATGGCAGTTAATGATGGTTTTACCATAGCAACGGCTCAACCTGAAACAGAAATGGAAGTACAGGGTGCTAATGACCGCATTCAATTAGCGCAACTGGAGCGTTATTATCAATATAATGCTGCTCAAATACTAATGAAAAAGGGTGTTACCTTGCTTGATCCTTGCCGTTTTGACTTACGGGGAGAGGTAATAGTAGGTTCTGATATTGAAATTGATATCAATGTTATTTTAGAAGGTAAAGTAGTTATTGAAGATGGAGTAACTATTGGTGCTAACTGTATTATTAGAGATACTATTTTAAAGAAAGGTGTTACAGTTAAGCCTAATAGCCATATTGAAGGTGCTATTTTAGAAGAGGAAAGTGATGCAGGTCCATTTGCACGTTTACGACCAGGTACAGTTCTTCATAAAAAAGCCCATGTAGGTAATTTTGTAGAGTTAAAAAATACTTCTCTAGGAGAGTTTTCTAAGGTTGGCCATTTAACTTATTTAGGTGACACAGAGGTTGGTAGCTATTGCAATATTGGCGCAGGAACTATTACGTGTAATTATGATGGTGTTAATAAGTTTAAAACTATTTTAGGTAATGAAGTATTTATAGGTTCTAATAATTCATTGGTTGCACCAGTGACCATTGGTGATGCGGCTACGACTGCGGCAGGTTCAACTATTACTGAGGATGTTGAACCAAACAAATTAGCTATTGGTCGTGCTCGCCAAATACAGAAAGAGTGGCAAAAACCGAAGAAAAAGGAATAGCTTATTGGCAGTTTAAAATATGAATATAAAAAATAAAATACCAACAATATTTAGAATACACTTAATAATTAAATTTTCTTTGGTTGATGTTGTTAGTATAGGTTCTTTTTCTACAGATAAAATATATGGAATACCTGATGAGGCTGTAAGATAATAAATAGTGCTTTTTTGTTCTTTCTTAAGATCTTTTATTATTATTTCTCCAAACATGTCTTCCAATTTTGTAAAATCTTGACCATGTAAATTCATGGTATTTAATTGACCAATAACATAAAGGTAGTCACCTTCTTTTAATAGTGCTGCTTGGTAAAAATGGGTATGAGAGGTTTTTGTTTCTTGCCATTCAAAATTGTGTTTACAGGTAATTTCGGCATGGCCAGGAAAAATATAGCAAATACCTGTGCCATCATTAAGTTTTAAAGGAATATTATTGGCTTTTTTGACGACTTTCCATGGCTGATAATTATTATTAATTTCTCTTTTTTGCCACCATACACAATCTGTTGGTGGTGACAAGTCAGGATCTTGTGGTAATGATTCAAGTGTTCCTGCTAGTTTTACTAACCCTGTTTTGACTGTTTTGAGTTTACAAGGTTGTGCAAAAAATAATAAATAAATTTTATAGTAATTAATAAGATCTAATAGATAAATAAAGATAAGTGCTAATAGAAAGCAACTAAAAATTAGTAATTTTAAAAGCTCCATGCAAGTTTAGCCTTCAAGTCAATTGTCATTAATTATAGTATAAATGATTATAGGGTTAAATTTATGCCTTAGAAGTGTTTGTTTTAAAAATGATCAAAGGATGTGATGCAGTTACCACCAAAGCAAACACAACTATTACTTTATCTATTGGAATGTATAGGTTATTTAGTAAGTTGCATATAGATAAACCATGCGCAAACAATAGTTGCTAAGGTAGATAGTAAGATTTTTCCTATTTCACGGACTATTAGCCATATTTCTTTTCTAGCAGAAAGTACAAAAAAGTCAGTATTTTTAGCTATGTAATGAATAGTAGTTTGTTGAGGCTCTTTTATTATCATTAGTTTTTCATAAATATCTAAAGCAATAATGGTTGATGTGCTATTAGTAGTTTTTTGTGATTCTAGTAAATTTATTGTTTTGAGATTTCCTAATACATAAAGAAAATCATCTTCAACTAAGTATTCTTCTGTAATACGATAAGTTGTAGTTGGGCTAAAGAAGCCTGTGCCTGATTTTTCATAGTGTTTCCATCTAGCCCTGCGTTTACATTTAATATCAGCAGCATCAGGGAAAATATAACAAATATCAGTACCATCATTGAATTTTAAAGGAGCGTTGCTTATTTGTGTATCAATAGTTTTCCAGCGCTTTCTTCCTTTACTACCTCTATATTGTTGTTCTTTTTTATAGCTCCACCAAAGACAAGGGGTGGCAGAACCATAGCTTGTTACAGAGTGATTGGGTATAGCTAATAAATTGCCTTTTAACTCAACTAAGCCTGAATTAGCACAGCTGAGTTTGGAGGTAGAGGTTTTTATAATTTTTATAAGTACTTTACTAGAGTGAACTAGAGAAAAAAAAGCAAATAAACATAGTAAGATAACTACTAATAATACAGCGATAGACTCCATATAAATTATCCTAACTCCATGGTTTTTATTTTTAACTATTATAATTTATAGAGAGATATTAAGTTATTTAACTTAACTTTAGATTAATAAAAGATAATCTGTGTAGACAGAAAAAGAGTTGGAGGAAACGCTAATTCCCTCCATTATTTTAGGGGTTAAATAAATTTATCTAAATTAATACCAAGTCCTTTGGCCATATCTAATGCTTTAGCCACAAGGTTAGCATTATCTGGTTTAGCTAATTCTGAAACTTGCTGATCTGTATCTTTTGCAGCAAATTGACCAGCTAATTGTTTAAACATAGCAATAAAGTTTTCTGATGAATCAGGATTACTAGTTTCGCTGCTACCTAGTGCTTTTAAGGCAGATAGTTTTTGGATAATATCTGGTGAAAGATTACTTAAAAATTTCTGAATAAGATTTCCAGAAACTTCATTGCCAAGTAAGCTTTTAGCCATACCTAATAAGCCACCACCTGCTTCATTATTAGAAGAGTTCTGTCCTGCAAGTTTGGTGTATTGTGAAATAATATCTGTTAAAGACATGATAATACCTTGTTAATTGAAAGATCAGTGTTAATTATAAGTAATATAAATAGTATGAATACTATGAGACTTAATGCTAATATTTTATAAAGTCGTTTATAAACAATATATTAACTATATTAAAAAGTGTTAGATTTAGTTAATTAATACCAACGCGCCTCACCTTCAGGACGCTGTTTAAAACGCTTCATACTCCACATATATTGAGTAGGCCATCTTGTTACGCAGCCTTCAATAACTTGTCCCATCACAGCAACACTTACATCAGTATCCTTACTGTAGATTTCTTCAGGTACATTTTCAAAAATAACTTTATAACCTGAACCATCTTCTAAACGAATAGCATGTCCTACGAACGCAACCGCTTTTTTGCCTGTAACCATACTAGGTACAAACTTACTGGTAAGCACTTGAGTAGCAAAAAAGGGTACAAATACACCTGATGATCGAGAGGGTTCAGGATCGGCAGGAATACCCGCACAGCCTCCTTTACGGATTTCTTTGATAACACTCAAAATACCCTCTTTGGTAGAGGGGGCTACTCTATTTCCCATTTGTACACGACGTTTTTTTAAAAACTCATCAAGTTCTTTTAATTTAGGTGGGCGGTAAAAAATAACAGGATTACAATAACTAGAATAAAAATGGTTAAGTATCTCCCAATTACCTAAATGGCTAGTGATACCAACAGCCCCTTTACCTGAATTGATTGCATTTAGTAAAACATCTAGCCCTTCAACTTGTTTAATATATTTAAGGGTTTTTTCTGGAGGCCAGCACCATGCACAGGCACTTTCTGCCATTGTTTTACCTTGATTAATTAAGGTTTGTTTGGCTAGTTTTTCTATTTCTATTGCAGAAAGCTCAGGAAAACATTTTGCTAAATTAATTAAGGCCACTTGTTTTGAACGATTTGGAAATATCCACATAAGGTAGCCAACAAAACCACCTACTTTTTGTATGCCACCCCAAGGTAATAAGGCTAGTAAACGAAGAAAGCCAACCGCTAATTTACCCTTAAATTTTTTCACAAATAATACTCATCTATTTAATTATGGTTATTATTTTAACATTTACTAAAGAATAATGGGCTATGGATCACGTTTTGTTGACTAATAGCTTATAATAGCTCTTTAGTGTATTTATAGCATTATCTATAGGTTAATTATTCATGCTAGTGCATTTGTCTATTAAAAATTATGCCATTGTTGATCACTTGGATCTTGAGTTACTATCTGGAATGACAGTAATTACAGGGGAAACAGGGGCTGGTAAGTCTATTATGTTAGATGCATTGGGCTTAGCTTTGGGTGATCGTTGTGATAACAGTGTAGTTAGACAAGGTGCAGATAAAGCAGATATTTTAGCGAGCTTTGAGTTAACCAATATTCCAGAAGCTAAACAGTGGTTGATTGATCACGATTTGGTAAGTGATGAAGTTTGTATATTACGTCGCGTAATCAATCAAGATGGTCGTTCACGTGGTTATATTAATGGTACTCCTTGCCCTTTATCCCATCTAAAATTATTAGGTGAGTTACTGATAGATATTCATAGTCAGCATGAACACCAGTCATTATTAAAGTTAGAAACACATCGTCATTTATTAGATGATTATGCAGGAAGTCGAGCATTAGCTGAACAAGTTAAGCAACTTGCACAACAATGGAAACAAACACAGCAAACACTACAAAGATTATCCAGTAATAGTGAAGAGCAACAGGCAAAACAACAATTATTGAGTTATCAGCTTGAGGAGTTAGAGAAACTAGCTTTAGTTGATAATGAAGTAGAACAGTTGGAAGCTGAGCAAAGAAACTTAAGTCAAGCAGATACTATTTTAAGTGTTTGCCAACAAGTATTGGATATTTGTAGTAATGATGAGGCTAATATCCTATCTGCACTTAGTATGAGTGTACGACGTTTAGCAAGTTTTAAAGAACCTGTTGAGGGATTGGCAGACGCTTCCAATTTATTAGGTAATGCACAGATTCAATTAGAAGAGGCTATTGCTGAGGTTAATCGATTTGTAGACCATTTCGATATGGATCCTCTACGCCAACAACAAGTAGAAGATCGGTTAGATGCTATTTATAGTCTAGCAAGAAAACATCATATACAGCCGACAGAGTTGGCTGAGCTTACCCAGAAGTTACAGGATGAATTGGCTAATATTGAAGCAGGTGATGAAAAATTAGAGGAATTAGCTAATACATTGCAACAGTTAGCTAAAGAGTATCAGCAAGCGGCTGAAAAACTATCTGTATTACGTAAAAAAGCGGCAATAAAATTGGCAAAAGCTGTGCAACAAGAAATGCAAATATTAGGTATGCCTGGAGGCCAATTTACCATAGAGCTAACAACCATAAATGCTTCTGAACCACAATTACATGGCTTAGAAACAATAGAGTTTTTAGTAAGTGGTAATCCTGGGCAACCTGTACGACCTTTAAATAAAGTAGCCTCTGGTGGTGAACTATCAAGAATTAGTCTTGCCATTCAAGTGATTACTGCGCAAACATCCCGTGTTTCAACATTAGTTTTTGATGAAGTGGATGTGGGGATTGGTGGGCCTACAGCAGAGATTGTGGGTAAGTTGTTACGCAAACTAGGTGAGCAAGGGCAGGTGTTAACAGTAACCCATTTACCTCAAGTGGCTGCACAAGGGCATCATCATTTATTTGTACATAAAGAGCGTACTAAAAATTCTACTCAAACAGCAGTAACAGCACTGGATAAACAACAAAGAATAGAAGAGTTAGCAAGAATGTTAGGTGGGGTTGATTTGACTAAAGAATCATTAGCTCATGCAGAGAAAATGCTAACAGGTGTATAAGGTTTAATTAAAGTAGTTAGATAAGCTGGACAAATTGTTCTGCAATGACTTTAACTTCTTTGGGCGAGGCCACATCAAAGAGCTCATTAACTACGGCTAATAAATTAGCACCTTGTTTAAGTAAAACAGGGGCATTTTGTAAAGTAATACCCCCTATAACACAAATAGGTAAGTCTAAAGTTTTTGCCTGTTCAATTACACTAATATCAGCAGGTTTAGCATCTGGTTTTGTTTTGGAAGCAAAGAAGCGACCAAAAGCTAAATAACTAGCACCTTCCGTTTTTGCTTGTTGAGCTAATGTTATGCTGCCATGGCAAGTTGCACCAATAATAGCTGTATTACCAAGTAGTTCTCTCGCTTTTGGGATAGAACCATCTTCTTGCCCTAAGTGCACACCTACACCTAATTCTTTAGCTAGAAGTACATCATCATTAATAATTAACTGGGCTTGGTATTGTTTACATAGTGTTAATAGGGCGCTTGCTTCTTGGTAGCGACGGTGTGTATCTTGGGTTTTATCACGGTATTGTAAAACTTTCATACCCCCTTGTAGAGCGGCCTCTACATAAGGTAGTAAGCGACCATCAGCTAATAACTTATTATCAGTAATTCCGTATAGCCCTTTTAATATCATGAACAAAAATCCAGCGGAATACGACGGGGAATATATTGTCCATGTCCAGGTGCTTCTGCGTCTCGTAGTGTTCGCCAAGTGTAATCAAGGGCAGATTTTACAGCACTGATCAATTCTTCTCCCAGCGCCAAACGTCCTGCTAATGCACTCGCTAGCGTACAACCGGACCCATGATAATTGCCTGGTAAACGTGCACAGGTAAAAATATGCTTTTCACCTTGTTGAGTATAGAGGCGATTGGAGATTACAGGGTCCGACTCATGGCCGCCTTTAATCAGTAAATGTTTACAATATTTTAATAATTTTTCTGCACATTCATCTGCTGAACCTTCAGGCAGTTCCGCTAAAATACGTGCCTCAGGTAAATTAGGGGTGCTAATGGTAGCCAGTGGAAATAATTTTTCGCGAATAGCAT
>JBEBWU010000063.1:0-8208 GCA_040391985.1 Entomomonas sp.
CACTATAGACAGTTCTAGTTTTTCTTTTTAACATGCAGGATTTACCGTATTCATATAATAATTGTCGTATACATATAATAAATAATAACCATTGTTATTGTGGTTAGATAACATGATTAGGAGAATCTTGAATGATCAAATTGCGTAATGGTGAAACGCTTCCTTTAGAAATGCATAAAGTTAAAGTTGTGCAAAAAACCTATCTTCATCCTGTGCGGGAACGGCAGAAAGCCATTACAGAGGCAAGCAATAATACTTTTGTGTTACCTACCCGAAATATTTTTCTTGATATGCTAACAGACAGTGGCACCAATGCGATGAGTGATCGTCAAGTTGCAGCCTCTATGATGGCGGATGATAGCTATGCAGGTAGTGAAACCTTTTATCGTTTAAAAGATAAATTAAAAAGTTTTTTCGATACAGAATATTTTCTTCCTGCTCACCAAGGGCGTGCTTGCGAAAATATCATTTCAGAAACCTTTGTAAAACCTGGCAGTATTGTACCAATGAACTATCACTTTACTACAACCCATGCCCATATTGTGAAGCGTGGAGGTGATATTGATGAGTTGCTAATTGATGAAGGGCTTAAAATTACCAGCGATAATCCTTTTAAAGGCAATATGTGTCCTAATAAATTACAAAAATTAATTGATGAAAAAAGTAATAAAATAGCTTATGTACGTATGGAAGCAGGGACTAACCTTATTGGTGGCCAGCCTTTTTCTCTAGAAAATTTAGAAGTTATTAGTAATATTTGTAAATCTAATAAAATAATGTTGGTTTTAGATGCTAGTTTGCTTTCAGATAACCTTTATTTTATTAAAACCCGAGAGCCTCGTGCAAAAGATATGTCAACACAAGCAATTGTTCATGAAATTGCTAATCGTTGCGATATTATTTACTTTTCAGCACGAAAATTAGGCAGTGCTCGTGGGGGTGGAATTTGCTCAAATAATGAAGAGCTCATTAATCAAATGAAAGAGTTAGTACCACTTTATGAGGGTTTTTTAACTTATGGTGGTATGTCAACTCGAGAAATGGAAGCGCTGGTTGTAGGGCTTGATGATACACTGGACTTGGATATTATTTCACAAGGGCCAATGATGATCAATTTTATGACAAAAGAATTGATTAAGAGAGGCGTTCCTGTTATTACTCCATCAGGTGGGCTAGGTTGTCACTTAGATGCAAAAGAGATTGTTAGTCATGTTCCACAGTCACAATATCCTTCGGGAGCCTTAGCGGCGGCAGTTTATCTTATTAGTGGTATTCGTGGTATGGAGCGAGGCACTATGTCTGAGGCTAGAAAACCTGACGGTACAGAAACCCTTTCTTCTATGGAATTATTGCGTTTGGCAGTACCACGTCGAATGATGACACTTTCGCAAATCCAATATGCAGTTGATCGTATTCACTGGCTCTATGATAATCGTCATTTAATAGGTGGTTTAGAGTTTTTTGAAGAACCAAAAATCATGCGCTTTTTCTTTGGCAGACTACGACCTTTAAGTGATTGGCAAGATAAACTAGTGGCAGCATTTGAAAGAGATTTTGGAGAAAATGCACGCTAGTAACAGTAAAACCATTCATTAATCAAAAAGCCAGTATATTTATGATAATACTGGCTTTTGTATTTTTCCATAAAGAATTAAGAGCTAGATTCCACTTAATCGTAGAATTATTGATGATGAGGAGTTGGTCATGAATCAAAGAACAGTGTCGGCTAATGAGTACAACGAAGTTGTTAACATAGCCACTAAATACGTCGAAGCCTTGCGGATTGGTAGTGTTGATATGTTGGCTGATATTTTCCATAAAGATTGTGTAACCTATGGAACCGTCAATGGTCAGCTTATGGGGGGAGCCAATAATCCTACTGCTGACTTTATTAAGAATTATGGTGAATCTCCTGATATTGTTTCGCATATCGACGTGCTTGATATTACGCCAACCACAGCGGTCGTTCGAATTGTTATGGCAAAGGACGCTGTCGACTCTGATTGTAATGACTACCTAACGTTTATAAAGCTTGATCAAGGCTGGAAGGTTATTGCTAAGGTTTTCCACCAGTTTGATAAGTAATTTTTTTTTTGAGATAGCTGTTGGTTGGAAAACTATGTTTCTTAACAAACAAAAAACCCAGATAATTTATTGATATATCTGGGTTTTGTAGGGTTTATTGGAAGTTAATAGAGGTTAAACTCCTATTCCCACTCAATTGTTGCAGGTGGCTTGCTAGATACATCATAAGTTACTCGTGAAATATTTTCTATTTCGTTGATAATACGATTAGATACTTTTTCTAGTAATTCGTAAGGTAAATGTGCCCAACGTGCAGTCATAAAATCAATGGTTTCTACAGCACGCAGTGCTACTACCCATGCATAGCGACGACCATCACCTACCACGCCTACTGATTTAACAGGCTGAAATACAACAAAGGCTTGGCTTACTTTATGATACCAATCTGCTTTATGTAGTTCTTCAATAAAGATATGGTCTGCTTGGCGAAGTAGGTCAGCATATTCTTTTTTGATTTCACCGAGAATACGAACACCTAAGCCAGGACCTGGGAATGGATGGCGGTAAACCATATTGTAAGGCAAGCCAAGTTCTAAACCTATTTTACGTACTTCATCTTTAAATAGTTCACGTAATGGTTCAACTAGTTTTAATTTCATATCTTCTGGTAAACCACCCACATTATGGTGTGATTTAATCACATGGGCTTTACCAGTTTTAGCACCTGCTGACTCAATCACATCAGGGTAAATAGTACCTTGTGCTAGGAATTGAATATTGTTTAGTTTGCTAGATTCTTGGTCAAAAATTTCAATAAAGGTATTACCAATAATTTTGCGTTTTTGTTCAGGATCAACTATGCCAACTAATTTATCTAGAAATAGTTTTTCAGCATCAGCACGAATAACTTTAACGCCCATGTTCTCAGCGAACATAGCCATTACTTGATCACCTTCATGGAGACGAAGTAAACCATTGTCTACAAATACACAGGTTAGTTGCTCACCAATGGCTTTATGGAGTAAGGCGGCTACTACTTATGAATCAACACCACCAGATAAACCTAGTAATACGTTAGCATCACCCACTTGTTCGCGTACTTTATTAACCATATCTTCAATGATATTGGCAGGCGTCCATAGTGCTTTACATTGACAAATATCCAATATAAAACGAGAAAGTATGCGTTCACCTTGTTTAGTATGAGTAACTTCTGGATGAAATTGTACCCCATACCAATGACGTTCATTGTCAGCCATACCAGCGTAAGGACAACTTGGAGTAGTAGCTAATGGTGTGAAGCCTTGTGGTAGTTGACTTACTTTGTCGCCATGACTCATCCATACATCAAGGGCAGGGGTACCATTATCTTTAATACTATCTTCAATGCCATCTAATAAGCGTGCTTTACCAATGATATCTACTTGGGCATAACCAAATTCACGTATAGTAGAACTTTCAACTTTGCCACCTAATTGTTCGGCCATGGTTTGCATACCATAGCAAATACCTAAAATAGGAATGTTTAGTTCAAACACAACTTGTGGAGCACGTGGGCTATTAGCTTCGTGTACGGATTCAGGACCACCTGATAAAATCACACCTTTTGGATTAAAGTCACGAATGGCTTGTTCATCCATATCGAATGGATGTAGCTCACAATAAACGCCAATTTCTCTTACACGACGAGCAATAAGCTGTGTGTATTGCGAACCGAAGTCAAGGATAAGGATGCGATGAGCATGAATGTCTTGAGTCATGTTTGATATCCATCAAGGCAGAACATAAAAGGAAAATCCTCTTATCTTAACAATAAGAGGAAATATTTTTAACCAACACGATAGTTGGGCGCTTCTTTGGTGATTTGTACATCATGTACGTGTGATTCCGCCATACCAGCACCAGTAATACGTACAAACTCTGGACGAGTACGCATGGTAGGAATATCACCGCTGCCTGTATAACCCATCGCTGCACGTAAACCACCAATCATTTGATGAACGATTGCGCCTACTGCGCCTTTAAAAGGTACACGGCCCTCAATACCTTCTGGTACTAATTTCTCAGCACCTGCCGAAGTATCTTGGAAATAACGATCACTAGAGCCATGAGCTTGTGCCATAGCACCTAATGAACCCATTCCACGATAAGATTTATAAGAACGACCTTGGTAAAGTTCAATTTCACCAGGGGCTTCTTCAGTACCCGCTAACATAGAGCCCATCATTACTGAATAAGCACCAGCAGCAATAGCTTTGGCTAAGTCACCTGAGAAACGAATACCACCATCAGCGATTAGAGGAATATCTCTATCTCTTAAGGCAGCTGCGACATTAGCAATAGCAGAAACCTGTGGTACACCAACACCAGCTACTACACGGGTTGTACAGATTGAACCAGGGCCAATACCAACTTTAACACCATCTGCACCAGCATCAGCTAAAGCAATAGCCGCTTCACCTGTAGCGATATTACCACCAATCACTTGTAAGTTTGGATAAGTTTGCTTAGCCCAGCGAACACGATCGAGTACACCTTTAGAGTGGCCATGAGCAGTATCTATGATAATGACATCAACGCCAGCTTCAACTAGCGCAGCAATACGGTCAGGTGTTTCAGAGCTAGTACCAACAGCAGCACCTACGCGTAAACGATCTTGATCATCTTTGGTAGCTAGTGGATAAGTTTTAGCTTTTTCAATGTCTTTTACCGTCATCATGCCTCTTAATTGAAAGTCATCATTAACGATAAGTACTTTTTCAATACGATGTTTGTGAAGGAGTTGTCTTACTTCTTCTTTATTAGCGCCTTCTTTAACAGTCACTAATTTGTCTTTAGGGGTCATTACATCATGAATTTTAGTATTCATATTACTTTCAAAGCGAATATCGCGTGAGGTAACAATACCTACTAAATCACCGTTAGAGAGAACAGGAACACCAGAGATATTATATTGTTTAGTGATTTTTAATAAATCACCAATTGTTTTATCTGCTTCTATAGTAATAGGGTGTTGTACAACGCCTGCTTCAAAACGCTTTACTTTGCGAACTTCTGAGGCTTGTTCTTCAATAGTCATATTTTTATGGATAATACCAATACCACCTTCTTGCGCCATGGCAATGGCCAAGCGAGCTTCGGTTACAGTATCCATAGCAGCGGAAATAAGAGGAATATTGAGTTCAATACCACGGGATAACTTAGTTCTTAAGCTAACTGTATTAGGCAGAACTTCAGAATATCCAGGGATTAATAAGACATCATCAAAGGTAAGTGCTTCTTGATTTATGCGTAACATGGCAACTCCCAGCAGGGAAAAAATGAAGCACGTAATTATACCGAAATAACTTTAATCAAACAATCATTAATAAAGGTTTATTGTTAAGCTTAATCACAATATACTAATAGCCTTTTAACTGTCATTTATTATAGAGAATGGACCAAGCCAATGAAATCATTAATATACATACATGGTTTTAATAGTTCTGCTAAGGGATTTAAGTGTCTACAAGTTAAAGATTTAATGTTAGAAAGAGGTCAAATTAGTCATTTTAGAGCGCCTAATTTACCTGTAAGCCCATTGGAAGCTATTGACCAACTTAAAGAAGTAATCTTTAGTTTAGAAAAACCTACCTTAATAGGTAGTTCTTTGGGTGGTTATTATGCAACTTATTTAGCCGAAAGATATCAATTAAAAGCGTTATTGATTAATCCAGCTGTTTTACCTCACAGGTTTTTGGGTAAAAAGTTTAATGAGCAGGAAAACCTGCAAGGTAATCAACTTTGGGCTACAGATGAAATAGCTAATATTTTGAAAGATGCTTACGATAGTGAGCAAGCTTTTGTAGAAAGCTATATTAAAGAGCTTGCTACATTAGAAACACCCATGCCAACAGATAAAGAACGTTTTAAAGTATGGTTGAAAACAGGTGATGAAGTATTAGATTATCGTTTTGCAAAAGAATGGTATAAAGATTGTGACTTAACCATTGATGAAGGTGGTGATCATAGTTTTGCAGACTTTGCTGAACGTGTACCTGAGATTTTAGATTGGGCAGAAATACCCAATAAATAATTTGTTTTAGATTAAAGAGAGTATATGGCGAACACAACTTATACAGCTGAGGCAATTGAGGTTTTATCAGGTTTAGACCCTGTTCGTAAACGCCCTGGTATGTATACAGATACAACCAGACCTAATCATTTAGCTCAAGAGGTTATTGATAATAGTGTTGATGAGGCATTAGCTGGATATGCAAAAAATGTACGGGTTATTTTACATACCGATCAATCATTAGAGGTAACTGATGATGGCCGAGGAATGCCTGTAGATATTCACCCTGAGCAGGGTATTTCGGGGGTAGAGTTAATTCTTACTAAACTCCATGCAGGCGGTAAATTCTCTAATAAAAACTACCAGTTTTCAGGTGGTTTACATGGTGTGGGTATTTCTGTAGTTAATGCCTTATCACATCGAGTAGAAGTACATGTAAAGCGTGATGGTAATGAGTACCGTATGGCTTTTGAAAATGGCTATAAAGCTTCTGAATTAGAAGTTATTGGTACAACAGGCAAACGTAATACGGGCACTAGTGTACGTTTTTGGCCAAATGCCAGCTATTTTGATACAGCTAAATTTTCATTATCACGTCTCAAACACCTTTTAAAAGCTAAAGCTGTTCTTTGTCCTGGTTTAACAATTGTTTTTGACGATTTAAATACTGAAGAGCATATAGAGTGGCATTATGAGAATGGTTTAAAGTCCTACTTAGCAGAAGCTATGCAAGGTTTTGAATGTTTGCCTGTAACACCCTTTATGGGACATTTAGAAGGAACTAAAGAAGCGGTTGAATGGGCAGTACTGTGGTTGCCTGAAGGTGGTGAGTTATTACAAGAAAGTTATGTTAACTTAATTCCCACTCCATTGGGTGGCACACATGTTAATGGTTTACGACAAGGTTTATTAGATGCGATGCGAGAGTTTTGTGAGTTTCGTAATCTGTTACCTAAAAATATGAAGTTGGCCGCTGAAGATATTTGGGAGCGTATTAGTTTTGTGCTTTCCATGAAGATGCAAGATCCTCAGTTTTCAGGGCAAACTAAAGAGCGTTTATCTTCCCGCGAGGCGGCTGGTTTTGTGGGAGGAACGGTTAAAGATGCGTTTAGTTTATGGTTAAACTCTAATCCAGAAATTGGTCAACAGTTAGCCGAGTTTGCTATTAGTAATGCAGGTAAACGATTACGTGCAGGTAAAAAGGTAGAGCGTAAAAAGGTTACACAAGGGCCTGCTTTACCAGGTAAGTTATCAGATTGTGCTACCCAAGATACTAGTCGTTCTGAATTGTTTTTAGTGGAAGGTGATTCAGCAGGTGGTTCTGCTAAACAAGCTAGAGATAAAGATTTTCAGGCTATTTTGCCTCTACGTGGAAAAATTCTTAATACTTGGGAAGTTGATGGTAGTCAGGTCTTAGGGTCTCAAGAAGTACATGATATTGCTGTGGCTATGGGTATTGATCCAGACTCAGATGACTTAAGCCAGTTGCGTTATAACAAAATTTGTATTTTGGCAGATGCGGATTCAGATGGATTGCATATTGCTACACTATTATGCGCCTTATTTGTTCGACACTTTAAACCATTAGTTGAAGCTGGCCATGTGTATGTAGCTATGCCTCCTTTATATCGAATTGATATTGGAAAAGAAGTATTCTACGCCTTAGATGAGGGTGAGCGAGATGGTATTTTAGATCGTATAGCCGCTGATAAGAAAAGGGGTAAAGTACAAGTTACGCGTTTTAAAGGATTAGGTGAAATGAATCCTTCTCAATTGCGTGTAACTACCATGGATCCTAATACGCGCCGTTTAGTGCAATTAACCTTAGATCATTTTGAAGAAACCCGAGAAATGATGGATATGTTATTGGCTAAAAAACGTGCATCTGATCGTAAACAATGGTTAGAAGAGAAAGGAAACCTCGCTGAGGTATTAGCTTAATGCTAAATAGAGGTTTAGCATTGTTATTAATAGTATTATCGATTTCAGTTTATGCTGAAGTTGATAATACTATAATTACACCACCTAAATGGCCAGAGCTTAAACTAGCAACAGAATATGCTGTTGATAATATGTCTGATGGTAATTTATCAGGTATTGCTATGTGTGGTGACGACTTATTAGCTATT
>JBEBWU010000064.1:0-8110 GCA_040391985.1 Entomomonas sp.
GGGTATGATCATTCTCTTTAAACTGATACATATTGAAGTAGAGGGTTTTGTTGAAATTGACCCCTGAATTACATAAATGTCTTATATCAATGCTTATATAATATAAAACTAAACAGCCTAAATCAGCTCATGGTTCCTGTTTACCTTGAGGCCATACAGAACAGCATAATTGATGTGTAAGGTGTTTTATTTAGCCATCTATTTTATAATTTACGTGCTCGGACCAGTTTACTTTTAATTTTTCCATGTTGAAAATAAGATAGGGCTTGTTTTACTACTGTGCGATCAATAGCAATGTATGTATAAAATTCCGTGATATTAATCTTTCCAATATGTTTGCTCTCTAAGTTGGCATCTTTTGTTAACGCCCCAAGCACATCACCAGGCCTCACTTTATTTTTACGGCCAATCGTTAAGCACAATGTTTGCATATTTGGTATTACAATGTTTGTGCTATCAATAGTTAAATTAGGTAATGTTTTCCAGTTGAGCTTGAGGTTTAGTTCTTTTTCAATCATATTGGCTCTAGCAGCCTCACTGGGTGCAACTAAAGTGATGGCTAATCCTTTTGCTCCTGCTCTACCTGTTCGACCGATTCTATGGACATATACTTCAGGATCTGGGGTGATTTGGTAATTAATGACAACATCTAGCTCTTTAATATCTAAGCCTCGAGCAGCGACATCTGTTGCTACTAAAATAGCACAGCTTTTATTGGCAAATTGAAATAATACCTGTTCTCGCTCACGCTGCTCTAAATCACCATGTAATGCGATAGCACTATAGCCTAGCCCGTTTAAGTAGGACGCTACGTCTTGACAGGCTATTTTTGTGTTACAAAAAACAAGGGTTGATTCACAAGGGTTCAGATTAATAATTTTAGCTAGTGCTTGGTCGCGTTGATGGTTATCAACTTCATAAAAAAATTGCTCAATCTCATTATGTGGCTCTTCTATAGATATCATTACGGGCGCGTTCTGAATCTTTTGACTCATCGTCATGATACTATCGGGATAAGTGGCAGAGAAAAGAAGAGTCTGACGAGAGGTGGGTGAGGCGTCGAGTATACGACTAATATCTTCTTCAAATCCCATCTCAAGCATTCTGTCAGCTTCATCAAGCACTAATAGTTTTAATCGGTTTAAATTTAAAGTCTGTCGCTCTAAATGATCGGCTAATCTTCCTGGGGTTCCGACAACAATATGTGCCCCATGTTCTAAAGAACCTATCTGCGGCCCTACAGGCACCCCTCCACACAGCGTTAATACTTTGACATTGCTCATTAGACGAGCTAAGCGGCGAATCTCATTCGCGACCTGATCGGCTAATTCACGCGTTGGACAGATGACAAGAGCTTGTGTAGCGAATAGTGTAATATTCAGTTTAGATAACAGGGCTAGACCAAATGCAACAGTTTTTCCACTGCCTGTTTTGGCTTTGGCTATCACATCTTTGCCTGCTAGAGCTAATGGCAATGTTTGCTCTTGAACGAGAGTCATGGAGGTAAATTCCATTAACGCTAAATTATCTAATAAGGTTTGTTTTAAAGGTAAAGATGAAAATGATTTCACAAGGGCTCTTCGTTATAGCAAATAGTTAAATAGACTTTCATCATACCTGATTAAAAAGATAATTACTTTAACTATACCGTAACATAGTTGCTCTTTATTTTAGATAGTTGTATAAATCAAATATAAAATTGAACTACCTTTGTTTGGTTGGACAGGTATTATGCAAATTATTTATCCTACTTATTATAAAACTTTGTAGCATAAATACAAAAATTAACAAAGAAAAGCCATTAATCTTAAAGCAACTACCCTGCATACTTCCCTAGCTGTTCCCAAGCCTCTCTCATCTCCTTATGATAGTTATGAATAAATAGTAATTTATTAGAAGATTTTGGATTATTTTATGGATGTCTACGATTCCGCCAAATATAAACTCTATGTATGTTGTACATAGAGCTTTTTTATTGTTTGCAATTTACCCATAATTAAATAAAATCATTTCTGTAACTGTTTTTATAGTTTTGGTAACGTACTGATAATTACCTGTTATTTTGCGGTTCAAACAGTGTTATTTACTGACCTTTTCTAATATAAGTCTATAATCTACAAGATTTGTAATATTTACATTTTAATCCTAAATTTAGTTTTTTCTCATATACCTTTCTATTAATTAGGCAGGGTAGTTCAACATAGATATATCTTGATCAACCCTGCACAGTTTCTGTTATTACTAATGTATTTAGAATGCGTATTGGACTTTCAAGGAGCCTCCAAATCCTTTACGTTTACCTAGATAGCCATTAGTGTCTATGTCTAATGTTAACTTTTGGTTGGTTATTGGTTTGATAGTGGTGCCAAGACTGACAATACCTGTTGAACCTTTTACACGGGGTGCTTTGATTTGGTATATGTCGTAGGTAGTTGCTTTGGCTTTGCTATCAAATTCGTATTCATAACCTAGTCCACCACGAAGGCTTACACTGTTGTTATATTGGTGTTGCATTTCCCCATTAAGACGAACACGTTGAGAGTTTATACGTTTAAATGGATAGGATCACCTGTCACATCAGCTTTTTTGCCACCTAAAGTAGTCCACAAATATTTGGCTGAGAGGTCTAGTTGGTCCTTATCGTTGAGTTTCTTGATATGTCCTACACCAATATGGGCACTCATATAGTTATTCTTTAACTTATAGTTTGCTTTTTCTCCTGTAGCGAAGTTTAAGATATCTGTAGAGAAGGTATTATGGCTGCGACCAAAGCGTAAGGAAGAGTCTGTGTAAATACCATTGTTAAAGTCATAATGTCCAAAAGCACCAACACCATAGTAGCGACTATGACCATCGCCATTCACGCTGATCGCATTGGAGAAGCTATTATGGCTATCATAGTTTCCCCAACCACCCTCTATAAAAGCTGCTGCAGTTAGGTTGTTATGTTGGTAAGCCAAACCTCCAGTTAACAGAAAGTCATTGGATTTGATATGAGAGCCACTGTTATAGCGTACATGATCGCCAGAGGTGATAATAAAGGGAGTGAGAGCTTGGTCTGCTTTTTGAGCATTGATAGCATTAAAAGCATTGTAAGCAATGGTATCAGCTCCTCGTGTTACCAGCATAGCACTGGCTAAACGCCCCTCAGAGAGTGCTTTAAGCTGAGGGTTGACGCGGGCAGCAGCAATGGTTCTAGCTGGACAATCTTCGGCTGTAATATATATTTGGCAACCTACAACAGTGGCAGTGACTTTTTTGTTGGTTTCGTCTATGTTTGTTTCGATATCATAGAGTAGAGAAATGCCCTGTTGAGCAAAAAAAGTATCATTTTGAGCATCGCCATTGGCAGTGAAATTAGACAATGCCTGCATTAGGGAGAACTCATCGCCAACATATAACAGGGGTCCTGAACGGATACCCAGTATTCTAATAGTAGAGGGGGTTGTTGAACCATTACTATTATTAGAAGCATCAGCACCAAGCACAATGGTATCTGCAGTAATCAGCGCTGTATCGGTATTAACATAGACTGGGTTAAGGGTGAAATAGTAGTTTTCAAAGTTAGCTACGGTGTTAAAACGGGCAGGGTTTTTTGCTGAATAATTTAAGGAGTTGTCTGTAAAGACATCATAACTCTCAGGTGCAAAGCCTTGGTTATAGGCTAAATAGCCACCATACAGAGAGCTATCAGAGCTATTAAAACGGGCATTATCACGAATAGATACCATATTTTTAATAGCCTGTGCCTTACTTCCTGTTAGAGTTACACTGTTATCCTCTTCACCGCCAGCAGCAGGTATAGTGATGCCCTGAGTGATTTCAAAGACAGCATAACCGCCGTAAATGGAACCATTCTGTAAAATACCATTAAAGCTAGCCAGATTGCTATTGGCTGATACTTTATTGTTAGTAGCATCAATACTGGCATCAACTTTTTTAAAGGTATCTTCTTTGCCAATACCTCCTTTTGCTGTTCCACCTGTTATGACAATGCTAGCATAGCTACCGTAAAGGTTATCACTAACAGTAGCGCCATTTTCGACCATGGCACTGTTATAGTTTGCTGTCACGCTTAAACCAGAAGCAGAAATAGCAGCAGAAGCTGAGTTGGTGGAGGACTTGGCGTCAACTTGTCCTGCACTAGCCGTTCCTGCTGTTAATGCTAGGTTGGCGTATCCACCATAAACACGACTACCGACAGAGGCATTATTGCTTAGCAAGACAGAATTACTATTGGCTGTTACCATTGTGTCTTCAGCATCAATCCAAGTGAAAGCACCGCTATTGGCACTACCTTGATCGTTAGTGCTCGTGGATGTGGAAATCCCTCCTGTTGCTGTACCCGAAGTGCTCATAATATTGGCATAGCCACCATAAATGCTGCTGTTAACCGTAGCATTGTTGCCTAACATGATCATATTCCAATCGGCACTTACTTTTGAATTGTAGATAGTGTTGGTAGCGTAAGAGTTAGCAAAAGCACTAAGGGATTTATTATTATAAGTGTTGACGATGTTTGCCTCACCTGCAATACCCTCATTAGCTGTTGTAATCATATTGGCGTAGCCACCATAAAAACTACCATCAATTAAAGCCTTATCTCCTGTACTGGCATAGTTATAAGTCGCAGTAATCGTTGATCTATTAGCGCTAACTGAGGAGGAACCACTAGCGCTGGTTGTAGTACTTTTGTTATCCCCTTCTAAGGTTGTATTAACAACGCCTGCAGTGGCTTTATCGGTTTTTACAATAAGACTGGCATGCCCAGCATAAACATCTCCACCAACAGAAACATTATTTCCCATTGTTGCTCCATTGTGATCAGCTGTTACGGTTGCATTTATAGCAACGGCAGTAGAAGAAGCACTGATGTCAGTATAACGGTTAAAGTTAATGGGATGCCCTGTTGTATCACTAGTGCCTGCTGTTGCGGTAATATTGGCGTATCCGCCAGCAATACTGCCGCCAACAGAGGCATTATCACCCACTGTAACATGGCTGCTCACAACTGTTGCAATGGTGTCTCTGGCATATCCTCTGGAGAGGGCTCTGCTCCAAATGCCTAGGTCACTGTCCTTGGCAACGGGATTATCACCCGGTATGGTATTGCCGCCTTGTGCTAGAATTGTTGCGTTAGATCCATAGACACTGCCTGTGATGGAGTTACCATTTTCTACAATCACGTTATTGCTTTTTGCCACAGCGCTTGTACCGTCCAAATCAGCATCAGTAATAGCCGATACATCATTCGTGCCGCTAGGGCCTACAATATCAAATTGTTCTTCTGTTGTGTGGGATAAACCACCATAAACAGAACCATCCACCATACCATTTTTAATGGTAACGGTGTTTTCCTTAACTTCGCTGCCATTATCTGAATAACCACCAATTATAAAGTTTGGGGCTACGCCTGTGGTATAATCAATTACCATGTCAGCCTTGGTTGTCACTGTGTTGCCTGAGCTACGGTAAATAAGGCCTTGCTTATTGATCTTCATCCATGCAGGCAGCCCTGCGCCAATACTAGATGCTGCTTCCAACTGTGCTGTATTTAGAGTATTAGTACCATCATAGGTAACTGTTTGTGCAAAAGTATTACTATACAGTGCAGTCATCAATAAAATACTACCTGTTTTTGCTACAAAGAGGATCAAACCCTTATCAGGGATTATTAGACATGGAGGTTTTTCCTTGTTTTTACAAGGAATTTGGAGTTGGATTGTTTGATTAATTTTATTCATATTGTATAACCTCTTGTTTTTGTTGAAAATTATTTTTTAACAAATAATACAATGGTCCTTCTATTCAGTTATTACTTATATTCGAACGGTAGAGTTGTTGATTTTTTCTAGTAATATTAATTGCTCTAGCTATCTGTTCTTCTTTATGAACGGACAGCTTATTAATTAGCGTTTTCTTGTCTCTAAGTGGTAGCTGTCTTAGGGCATTGATCTTTATATTTGTATCTTATCTATATTAAGATTAATGTTGGTTTATGTTAGAAGTTAAGTTAGATAGCAACCCTTAAAATAAGGCGCTATAACTTATTAGGTGGGAGTTTTAATTATCAAATCCGTTTGTTTCTTTAGCTAATTTACCTACATAAATACCATCTCTAAATTTATGATCTTTCCATATACAGTACATGTATTCATTTATGATAGTTGAAGAGGTAAGATGGCAAGGAGTGTTTGTGACCCCAGCATTTGCTGGAAGAGATATAAAGCTATTCATAATCCCGAAAGATATAATTAAACTAACAATTAATTTTTTCATTAGTTATTCCTATATTGCTATCGATTTATTTTTACGTTTGCAAT
The DNA here is from genome assembly GCA_040391985.1 of Entomomonas sp. Lineage (GTDB taxonomy): Bacteria > Pseudomonadota > Gammaproteobacteria > Pseudomonadales > Pseudomonadaceae > Entomomonas. Next base: position 6,324 of record JBEBWU010000064.1, read on the forward strand.
ATTACAAGATGAGAATAATTAATAATTTTTAAGCATGTATATTAGACTAAAGTATTAGATATTGAGATGAGAATTATATTTTTTTGATTCTAAAGAATAATGTTTAATCAAATAATTTTATGTTCTATTCCTGTTTATTAATAAAATACATGATATCTCTGTATAAATATAATTATTGAAGAGATTTGCCATCATTGTTACTACAGGCAATAAACGATTTTTGAATGATTATATATCATATAAAATTGTATATTTAATTATAATATATTATATATTTTTACGAAATTCATAATAAATGTATTTATTGAATTTATATTTTTTAGTATAAATAATTATATTTTTCAAGGTGTTATTTTTATTTTATAAAAGTTGGCACAAGTTCTGCAATATAGTTTGTGTAATTAAATAAATTTGGCGAATGCCGATGGAATTACATAGATAACTGCTAGGTTGTGGGTTCGAGTCCCATCTCTTCTATCAATGGGGGAGTAGCTCAACAGGTAGAGCAGGTAAATATTTCATCATTTTTTGTCGCCGATTTATTTAGTTAATTGGTTTGTGATTTTGTTAAGATCATAAACCAATTAACAGATTTGCAGTGAATGCTTGATGGAATTACATTGTTAATGTCGTTGTCGGGGGTTCGAATCCCTCTCTTTTGGTAACAAAAGGTAGCTCAGTTGGTAGAGCACGAATATTTCATCGCCCCTAGTCACTGCACCCTATAACCTTGGCAGGTATTAAGTAGTTTGGAACGTATTAATTAGTAGGAAATAAAAATGGAAAAGAAAACATATAATTTATTAGAAGTTGCCAATGGGAAACCTATTAAAATGTGGACACAAGGTGTTCCTGTGGAAGATGATGCGCGTCAACAATTAATGGATACTGCCAAAATGCCTTTTATTTTTAAACATCTTGCAGTTATGCCAGATGTACATTTAGGAAAAGGTTCTACTATTGGTAGTGTTATTCCAACAGTTGGCGCTATTATTCCAGCAGCAGTGGGTGTTGATATTGGTTGTGGAATGATTGCTGCGCGTACTTCATTAATGGCAAGTGATTTACCAGATAATTTATTGGGTATTAGAACTGCTATTGAACGTGCTGTACCACATGGTAGAGCGGGTTGGTCTAATGCTCCAACTGAAGTGGATAGCACATGGCAGATTTTAGCTGATCAATTTAAAGTGATTACAGATAAATACCCTAAATTAGCAGATACTAATAATCGTCTACATCTAGGTACTTTAGGAACAGGTAATCATTTTATTGAGGTATGTTTAGATGAAGCCGATCATGTATGGTTTATGCTGCATAGTGGTTCACGTGGTGTAGGAAATGCTATTGGTCGGTTATTTATTGAATTAGCTCAAGAGGATATGAGAGAACATATTGCTAATTTACCCAATAGAGATTTGGCTTATTTAAAAGAAGGAACTAAACATTATGATGATTATGTTGAAGCAGTAAATTGGGCTCAAGATTTTGCACGATTGAATCGTGAGTTAATGATGTTAAATGTTATCAAAGCAGTTAGAACGATCATTACCAAACCATTTGAGACACATTTAGAGGCAGTGAATTGTCATCATAATTATGTGCAAAAAGAGCAACACTTTGGGCAAGAAGTATTGGTTACTCGTAAAGGTGCAGTATCTGCTCATAAAGGGCAACTAGGAATTATTCCTGGTTCAATGGGAGCAAAAAGCTATATCGTTCGTGGTTTAGGGAATGAGGAAGCGTTTTGTTCTTGTAGTCATGGTGCAGGACGTACGATGAGCCGA
>JBEBWU010000065.1:0-8100 GCA_040391985.1 Entomomonas sp.
GAAGCATATTCTAATAAGTTCTCTGTTTCAGCGGCAAAACCGACACAGAAAGGTCTATCTTCCCTACTCGCTATTGTGGCCAAAATATCAGGATTACGTATTAACTCTAATAGCACACCATGTTGATTAGAATGTTGTTTTTTTAATTTCTGCTCTGCAATAACTTGTGGCCTAAAGTCAGCTACAGCAGCTACAGCAATAAAAATATCACAGGGTAAAACAGACTCACAGGCAGCAAGCATATCCCTAGCACTTACAACATCAACTCGTTGAACCCTATCAGGTGTTACTAAGTTAACAGGCCCACTCACTAAGATTACTTCAGCTCCTTGTTCTGCTGCCGCCTCTGCTAAAGCAAAGCCCATTTTACCAGAACTATGATTGGTGATATAACGCACAGGATCTATATTTTCTTGAGTAGGACCTGCGGTAATAATTACTTTTTTACCTGTTAGTAATTTAGTTTCAAAACAATTAGCCACTAATTCAGCCAAATGATAAGGCTCTAGCATTCTACCTGGCCCTACATCACCACAAGCTTGTGAACCAACATCAGGGCCAAACAATAAAATATCTCTTGCGATTAATTTTTCAACATTATTCTGGGTTGCCACATCTCGCCACATAGCCTGATTCATGGCAGGAGCTAGAGCAATTTTGGCATCTGTCGCTAAAATTAAAGTGGTTAATAAATCATCAGCCCTGCCCTCAGCAATTCTTGCTAATAAATCAGCAGTCGCTGGCGCAATAAGCACTAAGTCAGCCCAACGTGCCAACTCAATATGCCCCATCGCGGCTTCAGCATGGGGGTCTAATAAATCGGTATGGACAGGGTTTCCAGATAATGCTTGCAAAGTTAAAGGCGTAATAAACTCTTGCCCTGCTTTGGTCATGACCACACGAACATCAGCACCATATTCCTTTAGCTTACGAACTAACTCTGCACTTTTATAAGCAGCAATACCACCGCCCACGCCCAAAATAATACGTTTACTGTGTAATCGCTGCATTATTCACTCTCAATCTATAGGTTTTCACAGTTTTGCTAATAGTTATATTAACCACTATTTTCTGCTTATTATACTGTAATTCGATGTCTAGTGTGTATTTGTGTCACAGGTACTTTTTTATTTTAACTCTTAAGCTCTTCAATGAAGCGTTGTAATAAAGTAGAAACTGGTCTTTCTTGCAGTGTGATTAAATACAAAGTCCTTATTAACTTATTGGCTTGTGGAAGTTGTAAAACCTTTACTTTTTTAAGTGTAATTAAATCCTCTACAATACAAGCAGGTAATATTGCTACACCAATACCACAGGCTACCATTCTGGCAATTCCTTCATTACTCGCCATTGTAATGCGTTGTTTTGGCTTAACTTTTAGTGTCTGCAACATATTCTCAGTCACTTTATAAGTTCCTGACCCCTTCTCCCTCACTAACCATAATTGATTACTTAACTCTTTTGGGGACAAAGCCATATCAGGAGAAGTAATTATATTCAGCTCCTCTTGTTGCCAAACTTCTTTATTAATTCGTTGGTCATCAATCTCTCCCTCTACAATAGCTAAATCAATATCACAATCGATTAATGCCTGTCGCATCATTTCGGTATTGCCTACTTTGATATTTAACTCAATATTTGGATATTTTTGATGAAAGGCTGTCACATAATTTGCTAACCAATAGCTTGCAATCGTTGTACTAGCCCCTATTGTTAGCTTTCCCTGTTTTAAGCCAATACGTGCTTGTAAATCATCTATAGCTACTTTTTCTAAAGAAAAGATAGCACGTGCATGTTCGAATAATATTCGACCATCCTCTGTTAATTTTATTGTCTTATTTTTTTTAACACCTGTCATATTACGCTCAATAAGTGATAAACCTAATTGAGTTTCTAGCTCTCGTATTGCTTTTGACACTGCAGATTGGCTAATAAAAAGCTTTTCAGCAGCCTTTGTGAAGCTTTGATTTTCAACTATCTGATAAAAAACACGGACCAAGTGTAAATTTAATTTCATAACTAAAATTCATGATTATTTGAAATTTATATATTTGATTCCATATTATTATTAGTAATAAGCTTATGTCAAATAGTTTTATAGATTTAAAAGTTAGGAGCATAAGATGTTACAACAAAGAAAAACACTACCCATTTTCCAAAATATAGGAAGTGGTAGTTTCTTGTTAGGTCTCATTCTCATTATCACTATAGCCTGTATTAGCCAATATTTATCTTCTTTATCTTGGATAAAAACTACTGGCTTAAGCGCATTAACCATAGCTATATTATTAGGCATTGTGATTGGCAATACAGTTTTTGGTCACATTGCTAATCACACAACTTCAGGTGTAGATTTTTCTAAAAACAGCCTGTTACGCTTTGGCATTATTTGTTATGGCTTTCGAATTACGTTCCAACAATTTAGTTCTGTCGGTTGGTCTGGTTTATTAATTGCTGCTGCGATGTTAGCAAGTACTTTTATGTTAGCCATGCTAATAGGAGTAAAGCTATTTAAACTTGATAAACAAACAGCCATACTTATTGGTGCTGGTAGTTCTATTTGTGGTGCAGCGGCTGTAATGGCAGCAGAACCTATCGTTAAAGGGCAAGCTCATAAGGTAGCGGTAGCAGTAGCGACTGTTGTTGTATTTGGCACTATAGCTATGTTTCTCTATCCTTTACTTTTTCCTTATTTAGGATTATCAGAACAAGCCTATGGTGTTTTTGCTGGTTCTACCATTCATGAAGTAGCACAAGTGGTTGTTGCAGGAAAAAACATTAGTGAAGCAGCAGCTTCTGCAGCAGTGATTGAAAAAATGTTAAGAGTAATGTTGCTAGCTCCTTTTTTAATGATGCTCTCTATTACATTGGCTAAAAAAGGTGATAACAGCAATAAAGCCAAAATTAACATCCCATGGTTTGCTGTTTTATTTATCCTTGTAGCACTGTTTAACTCTTTAGTCACTATTCCTAATTCAATACTTGATTTAATTAATAGTGCGGATACATTATTTTTAACAATGGCAATGGCTGCCTTAGGTGTAAGAACCCATTTAGGAGCAATTCGTCAGGCAGGTATTAAACCTCTATTATTAGCAGGAAGCTTATTTATATTTTTAATAGTGGGTGGTTACGCTATTAACTTAGGGATTCACCACTTATTTATTAATGGTTAATTTTAAGACTATTTGATATATAGCTGTTGCTATACAATTTTAGACGAGGCGAATGGCTGAAGACAGTACAACTATTACCACAAAGTCATTCAACAACATATAAAAATGTAGAGCAATAGCTATATCTTAGGAAGACGCTCATCAAATAGCCTATACAAACTAGAGTCTTTAGGCCAATTACGTAAAAAGCGAGCACGATCTTTAGCATAAGCGCGTTTAAAAGAATGAATACACTTATGTTGTTTAACAGCATCAAGATCAATTAAAGTCCATTGATTATTAACCCAAAACAAATTAGTTCCTTTTAAATCACCATGACTAATACGGTGTTTAATAAGACTAGTAAATAAGTTATCTAACGCTACTAATTCTGCTTCAGGCGGCCTACTATTTTCATAGGGCTTTAAATGGGTTAATAAATCTGGTCCTTCTAAATACTCTGTTACTAACCAAGCTCTACCACGCATCCAACAATGACGCTCTTCTAATAAAGCCAGTGGTTTAGCCGTTGGAATACCTAACATCATTAACCTAAAACTTTCTTGCCATGAATGCCAACCACGTGTTGGCCGCCAGCAACGACTTAACTTATGTTTAAAGTTTTTAATGTTATAGCGTTTTAGCAAAATATGTTTACCATTAATAATGGTATCAGCCACATTAGTAGTACCAAATCCCTTAATAAAACGTCCTTGATCAATATAATAATCTGGGTTAGCTAAAAGAGGTGCTAGTATTTCTTCTTCTGTACGAACTACACCATAAAAACCATTGGCCATATTCTTCACACTAAATAATGTACAATCTCGTCTAATTTTTTTCAGTATATTTTCAACTCGCCACTTTCTCACTTTAATAATAGCTTGCTGTAAGTCCGCCACTGATAAATTTATCGTTATATTTTGCGTTTGGTAAAACTCAACAAACTCCTGTAAAAAATCATCTAATTGAGGAGGTAACTGAGCAAAGAAAACAGCTAAATTATCTATTACTTTACTAATAGACAATGCTTGACCAGCTTGCTCTACAAAAATTCCATCGCCATCAATCCAATACAAAATACCATTTTGCTCTAATAGGTTATCTAAATGTAAATCTTGCTGCCACAAACCTTTTAAATGGAGTTGCGCTATAGCTGCCAATGCTTGTTGTAAAACAATTTTTTGTTGCTCATTAAGCAATGGTTGATTAATAAATAATTGCCACTGTTGATCGAGCGTTTGGCTGTTTTCTAAATACTCAAATAATAAGTAACCACCCTCTTCATTCACATCATGAGCAAGTAGTTTAGGAGTATTTATTTGTTGCTCTGCCAATAAATTAACGCCTTTTAACTCCCTTTGATAATGCTTATTTGCTTTACTACCAACAAATAATTTAGCCAATACTATTTTATCCTGCCACTGAGCTTTTCCTACATAACGTTGATTAGGCAAAGTACGCAGTAAACTTTCTATTAGTAAATCGCTATTGTTATCTAAGGTTATAGATATTGGCAACTCAGGTGTACGACCTGCATTAGTAAGCTCAACCAGTTTCAAGCACGGTTCTCCTTACGTTGGTTACGCTTGATGAGTCGATTTAACCAATCAGTCACTTCTGTAGAATCTTTTGGCATATCAAGATAAGTACTAAGGAATAGACGATAGTCTTCCTCTAGCCATTGATTTTTAGTTCGACGCGCCAAGGTATCAATATCTTTTAATCTGTCACGTTTACCCCAGTGTAATCGTCTGGTTTTTTCTAAATCAATAAGGCAACTATCAAAACCTTCTATGCTAGGTTTTAAAAAGATATGTTTAGGATAGAAACAACCATGTAAAACTTTCTTATCATGTAATTTTTTTAATAATAAACCACAAGTTTTAATAATCATCTCGTGGGTATCTTTAGACATGCTAAACCAATCCGTTAAATAACTTTCTAAATCTTGCCAACCATCTAAAGCATGCGTTAGTAAAATTGCTTGTTTCTCATTAGCTAATGTTCTAGTACCAAAAAAAGCTGCTGTTACTGCAGGAACACCTAACTGCTGATAGTATTCAATATTACGAAACTCCCTAGCAAAAGTAGGCTCACCAAAAGGTGCGTAGAGTGAACGTGTCAAATGATTAGATTGGCGTTTTAAAAAATAGCCTCTATCTCCTAGTTTCAGATAACTTACAGTACTCCAACCACCACGCTCACTATTGGGCTCATCCACATTTTCTAATTGAAGATTCCATAGTGCTTCAAAGGAATCTAGTCCATTCTTAGCTAATAACTGTTTATCCGCGAAGGCAATGAAATCGCTCATTCTCTTCCCTCATAAAGTCTGACAATACGTCTGATACGCTGTTTATCTTTATCCTTTAAACGATCACGTTCACGATATTGCAGATAAAAACGTAATCGTTGAGTACGGGTAAGCTGATATTTGGCTACTTTATCTAAACAAGCAAGGTCTTTGATACGGCGAAAACTAAACATATAACCATACCAAAAAGCACCTGTAGGACAATCAATAAAAAATAAATTTTGTTGATCATCTACTAATAAATTACGCCATTTCAAATCATTATGTGCAAAATTATGGTCATGCATTTTACGGGTAGCTTTAGCTAATTGTAGGCTAATATTATTTACCCATTTATAATCATGTAGGCGAGCATCTTTTTGCTCCACTATTTGTGATAAATCTGTGGTATTGGGAATTTCTTTAGTCACCATAGCACCACGTACAAATAAACCTTTATTACGTTCTAAACCTGAAGCAACTACTTCAGCAGTGGGAATACCCCACTTTTTAAAACGTTGCATATTCTGCCATTCTCGTTTAATACGTGGTTTACCAAGGTACTTACGAACACCTTTACCAGCATCCCAATAACGTTTTACATAATAGCGAGTTCCCTCTATTTCCACACGCACCACTTCAGAAACACGATCCTTAGTAATACGCTCCCCCTCTAGAGCAAATACAGCTTCCAAATTACCAAAACTATTGTGTAAATGTTGATAATCAGGATTTAACTTCCACTCAGCCATTAAATCGCCTCACCATACTTTTGCTTACGCTTATAAAGCTTTGCTGCTTTTTCCTCAAGCCACTGTAAAAGATCTTTTTCATCCCTGAAAATATCAGTTAATGGCTTTTGAAAATAAACTTTTAAAAAACGCAATAAATCTCGTTTAGTTAAACCAATCTCTAATACCGAAAAATAAAGTGCTGCCAAATCCTTATTGCGCCAGCGCGTTGGTAATTGATTATGTATTTGTGCACGATGTAAATCAATTACCGATAATTTAAACTGCTCTGCAGTCACTACTGTATCTGTATGCAATAAAAAATGGCAGATATAGCAATCACGATGATTTACACCTGCACGATGCATTTTTCCTACCATTTCTGCTACACGATTAATCAATGCCCATTTTAGTTTTAGCTCAGGTGGTTCATTAACCCAATTTATACTAAAATCTTCTAGGCTAATTGTAGGAGCTAGTTCTTCAGTAATAATAAAAGAATATTGTTTGCTGGATTTGCACCTTTTTCACCAAAAGCTACTGCAGTCATTGTATCAACCCCTACTGACTGTAATTTCTTAATGGCTTTTAATTCTTGACCAGCACCTAAAACAGGTAATTTTGCAGTAATGAGGTTTTTAAAAATCTCAGGCCAACCAATACCACGATGAATTTTGACAAAATACCCCTTACCCTGAACTTCTGTACGTAGTGTTTTACGTCCACTTAGTTCACGATAAACTTCTCCTTGCAAGCTCTCAACTTCAGTAAATGGATCCTTCCCCAACCACAAGCTTTTAAAGGGTTCAGATAGATCTAACTTCATTAACAGGCTTCCAAAATAATATCCGCTGCACGTTCTGGCATACTATAAATATCAGCATCTTTTGCATACGCTAAACCATTTTGTTGCCATTTAGCACGTGCTGACTTGTTATCTAGCATAGTTTGTAATGCTTGATTTAAATTACCTTGCTCAAAGGGACTTTCAATAACAATACCGCAATCTGCTTCTTTAATATAGTAGGCATATCCACAAACATCTGTTACTAAAACGGGCAACCCTGCCACCATTGCTTCCAATAGAATAGTCCCTGTATTCTCATTATAGGCAGGATGAATAAGCACATCTGCTCCTAATAAAAAACGTGGAATATCGCTACGGCCTTTTAGAATAGTAACTTGTTCTGATAAGCCTAACTTCTTAATCATTAATAAGAAATTACGCGGTTCATCTTGCCCAATCACAATAAACTTAGTACGTTTTCTTAACTCAGTAGGTAAGCTAGCTAAGGCTTTTAAAGAACGATCAAGCCCTTTAGTTTTAAAGCCTGAGCCTATTTGCACTATTAATAGTTCATCATCTTTAATATTAAATTCTTGTCTAAACTGTGCCCGAATATCTGCCGCATTAGCAGGTGCTTTACGATCTGTAGCGATACCAGGAGGAAGTAAATGAAAACGCTCTGATGGTGTCTGATAATGCTTTACAAACAGTGGTTGCTGTAATGCTGAAATCATTAGTATATGAGTTTTAGATTCAACATCAAATACCGCCTTTTCATACTCATAAAAATGGCGATAACGACCTGTTTTTTTATAAAAGCCATGTCGTAAGTTTTGTGCTTTATCTTCAAAGCATGGGTCAGCGGCATAATAAACATCTAGATCTGGCATTTTATTAAAGCCAATCACTTTATCAACAGGTCGCTTAGCTAAATCTGCCTGCACCCAAGCTCTAAACTTTTCATTACGATTATGATTAAAAAAAGCTTTAACGGGAGCAATTAATACTTCAAAACCTTCTGGAATATCTCCCTGCCAGATCATCGTATAAACACGGATACTATGACCACGCCTCTGACACTCCTGTGCAATACGCATAAAATCACGCTGCAACCCTCCAAAAGGAAAGTAC
>JBEBWU010000066.1:0-8065 GCA_040391985.1 Entomomonas sp.
AAAACGCTCTTGCGTACCATTGGTGCAATCTGTTGCTATCCACATACCATTTTCTTGGGTCAAAACTGCCCGTAGTTGGCTTTGCCCTAAGTAAGTAGGTCGCTTTACTTCATTATTCTGACAAGCCACCAAAAATAGTACTGATAATAATAAACAACAACTGCGTACTAATCTCATATACATCCCTTTTCAGTTAATGACGGATCACTCTACCTTATAAGTCATCCTTTTAGCCAATAGTTGATCAATAACACTAGCAATCACTAAAACAATTAATGAAGGTATTAACCAAGCTAAACTTTTGTCTGCTAAAGGTAAATGAAAAAACCATTCAGGTATAGGTATTTTTGCTGTTTTTAGTCCATCAAAAATACCAAATATAAGTGATACTAACATAACAGGTGAAAAAACATAACGCGGAAAATGCCAAAACTTTTTGAAAAAGTTCATCATTACCAACACAATACAAGGTGGATAAATGGCAATTAATACAGGTTCTGATATCTTAATTAATTGGGTTAAACCAATATTAGAAATAATAAATGAAAACGCAGCAATTCCTAAAATAACCGCCCTATAGGGAATAGGTAATATAGTAGAGAAATAAGCACCACAAGCCGTAGTGACACCAATAGCTGTTACTAAACAAGCAATGCCAATAAGAATACCAAGAAAGATAGCACCAAACTCACCAAACGTAAAATTAACATATTGATGAAGAACAACCGCACCATTATCAGCACCCGTAGCGACTAAAGAGCTATTACTGCCTAGCTTAAAGAGACTAATATAAACTAATGCCAAGCCAATACCAGCGATAACCCCTGCAATTACGGCATAACGTGTTAGCAATTTAGTGGACTCAATTCCCCTCGAGCGAATAGCATTAATAATAACAATACCAAAGGCCAAAGAGGCTAAAGTATCCATTGTTAAATAACCATTCACAAAGCCCTGTGAAAAGGCTGCAACCTCATAAACCTTAGTGGCATGACCAATATCACCTGCTGGATAAATAAAGGCTGCAATTCCTAAGATCGCTAAAGCAACAATTTTAAGTGGGGCTAATACATGACCAACTGTATCCAGTAATTTACCTGGATGTAATGAAATAGCAATGACAATTAGAAAGTAGATTAAACTATAAATAAATAAAGCATAATTTTTATAATGCTCAATAGAATTCTCTTTAAGAAAAGGTAAGATGCCTATCTCAAAGGAAACTGTAGCTGTTCTAGGGCCTGCAAACAAAGGGCCAATTGCTAAATAGCAAACGACAGTTAAGATAATACCTGCTGTTTTGCCAATTGGCTGACTCAACTTAGCCATTGAGCCACCGACTTTAGCCATAGCCACAATGGTAATAACAGGCAGTGTTACACCTGTTATTAAAAAGCCTGCGGCGGCTAACCAAACATTATGTCCAGCTTGTAACCCAATAAAAGGAGGAAAAATAATATTTCCTGCACCCACAAACAAAGCGAAGGTCATAAAACCTAACGCAAAGATATCTCGTGTTCTCAATGTATTCATTAAAGGCTGTACCACATTAAACTAAGATTATTTAGTAAAAATTGCATAAATAATCTTGTAAGTTATTTTGCAAAATAACTTAAGTAATTAATAAAACTCGCAAATATAACAGAATTTGTTAATAATTGTGATTTTATTGCAACTCTTAAGTGCAACCAATGTGGTAAGAAGGTTGCAATATAGACCAACTAAGGGATAATTTTTTAGTAACTAAGTTTTAATAAATGTTACTGATTGGTCTAATAATTATTGCTAGTTTCTTTTGAAAACTAGCAATAAGGTTGCAAGAATATAAATAATAGACAGGTAATTAACTATAAAGTGCCAAAAAACATGAATATAGTTAACCACCTAAATAAGCGTTACGCACCTCTGGATCAGTTAATAAATCATGACCACTGCCTTGCATAACAATATGACCATTTTCTAACACATAAGCACGATCGGCTAATTTAAGCGCCTGATTAGCATTTTGTTCCACTAAGAAAACAGTTACGCCTTCTGCTCTCAATTGCTCAATAATGGCAAAAATCTGCTGAATAATGATGGGAGCTAAACCTAAAGAAGGTTCATCTAACAATAATAATTCTGGCTTACTCATCATTGCTCGGCCAATGGCTAGCATTTGTTGCTCTCCACCAGACATTGTACCTGCACGTTGTGTAAAGCGTTCCTTTAGACGTGGAAACAAACTTAATACTTTGTCCATTTGCTCGTCATAATCTTTACTGCTGGCGAAAAAGCCACCCATTGCAAGATTTTCTTCAACGGTTAAGCGTGAGAATACACGACGCCCTTCTGGAACAACAGCAATACCCTGTCTCATAATATGATGTGTTGGCTGACCGACTAGCTCTGCACCTTTATAGAGAATACTGCCACTTTGCGCCCTAGGCGAACCACAAAGTGTCATCAATAAGGTAGATTTACCAGCACCATTAGCACCAATTAGGGTAACAATCTCACCCTTTTCAACACTAATAGAGACATCATGCAGTGCTTGGATTTTGCCATAAAAGGTAGAAACTTGATTAATGGTTAACATTATTCCTCCCCCAAATAGGCTTTAATCACTTCAGGGTTATTACGTATTTCTTCAGGTAGCCCTTCAGCTAGTGGCTTGCCTTGATTAATCACCACAATATAATCTGAAATAGTCATTACTAATTTCATATCATGTTCAATTAATAATACAGTTACATTGTAGTCATCACGTAATAAGGCTATTAACTCTTTTAAATCTTCTGTTTCTTTAGGGTTTAAACCAGCTGCTGGTTCATCTAGCATCAATATTTCTGGCTTGGTCATCATACAACGAATAATTTCTAGACGACGTTGTTGCCCATAGGCCAAAGTACCTGCTGTTCGATTTGCCACATCAATTAAACCAACCCTTTCTAACCATTGGCTGGCGTACTCTAATGCTTTACGTTCACTTCTTCTATAGTTAGCCGTTTTTAACAAGCCACCTATAAAGTTAGTATTTAAATGGCGATGTTGTGCAATTAACAAGTTTTCAATAGCGGTCATTTCAGAGAATAAACGCACATTCTGAAAGGTTCTCACAACCCCTTTACGTGCTACCTTATGACCTGCCAATCCTTGAATTTGCTCTCCTTTTAAAGTGATCGTGCCACCTGTAGGTTTATAAAACCCTGTTAAACAGTTAAATACTGTGGTTTTACCTGCCCCATTAGGGCCAATTAAAGAAAGAATTTGTTTTTCTTTAACCTTAAAACCTACTCCATCAACTGCTAATAAACCACCAAAGCGCATCGCTAAATCTTTAACTTCTAATATCACTTGACTCATCGGCGCTTTAACTCCAGATGTGGCCTTTTCATAGGTAGTAAACCTTGTGGACGCCAAATCATAATAACAATCATACTAAGCCCAAAAATCAACATACGATATTCTTGGAACTCTTGCATATTTTCTAACATCCCCATAAAAATTGCCGCTAGAATCACTCCAAGTTGTGAGCCTAATCCGCCTAGAACAACAATGGCAAGAATCATAGCTGAACCTAGAAAGGTAAAGTCTCCTGGATAAATGGTGCCTTGTTTAGCAGCGAAAATACAGCCTGCCAAACCAGCAAAACTAGCTCCAATGGTAAATGCAGAGAGTTTAATTAAAGTAGGATTTAGCCCTAAAGCACGACATGCAATCTCATCTTCACGCAATGCTTCCCATGCCCTACCAATGGGCATACGAATTAAGCGATTAATCACAAATAAGGCAAGTAACACAAATAACAGTAGAATAAGATAGATAAATATCATCCTATAATCACTGCTAAACTCTATTCCAAAAAACTTATGGAAAGTAGTTACCCCTTCTGGTGCTCGCCTACTAAAAGCAAGGCCAAAAAAGGTAGGAGCGTCCACTGACATTCCCCTTGGGCCATTGGTAAACTGTGTTAGATTATTAAGTAAGATTCGAATAATCTCACCAAAACCTAATGTAACAATGGCTAGATAATCACCTCTTAATCTTAAGACAGGAAAACCTAATAATAGACCAAAAATAGCAGCTGACAATCCAGCCAAAGGTAATGATGCCCAAAAACCAAGACCTGCGAACTCCATTAAAAAGGCATAGGTATAGGCACCCACTGCATAAAAGCCAATATAGCCTAAATCTAATAAACCTGCTAAACCTACGACAATATTTAAACCCAAGCCTAATAAGTCATAAATAAGAATAGTGGTAGCTGTGGTCATAATTACCTTAGATCCCATAAATGGAATAAGAAATGCCACAATAATTAACGCTAGCATTATCCATATTTGGGTTGACTGCATGGTTAATTTAGCTTTAAGACGAAGGGGGATAAATGAAGAGTTAGGATGACGTGGAAATTTAGCTGATAACAGATCGCGAATAATGCACCAAATAAACATGGCTAGTGCAGTAATAGCAATAAGCCATAGGGTTTTAGCATCGGCACCTTCAACAACAAAGCCTACCCCTTGCCCCGTTAATTTAAGACCAAATACCGAGTAAGCTAAAATAACCACTAATAAGGCATTAATAAACGCCATACGAATGGATTTATTCATACCTTTTCTACCTCTGGTCGGCCTAAAATGCCTGTTGGCCTAAATAGTAAGATAAGCACTAATAAACTAAAGGCCACCACATCTTTATATTGGTCTCCCAAGATATCACCACCAAAAGCTTCTGCTACTCCTAAGACTAAACCACCTAACATAGCACCAGGAATACTACCAATACCACCCAATACAGCCGCAGTAAACGCCTTAATACCTGCTAAGAACCCCATATTGGTATTAATCACCCCATATTGCATACCTAGTAACACAGAAGCAACTGCCGCTAGCATTGCACCAATAACGAAGGTTGAAGAAATAACTGTATTGGTATTAATACCTAATAAGTTAACCATCTTCATATCTTGTGAACAAGCTCGACATGCACGCCCTAAACGTGACTTAGCAATAAACACACTCAAACCAATCATGGCAATTAAAGTCACTATCCAGATAAATAATTGCATATAGGAGATCATTAACTGCCCCCCTGCTAGCTCTAAATTACCTGAAATAAGGGGTTGAATAGATTTATCGTCAGTACCTTGACCTAATTTTACATAGTCTTGTAAAAAAATAGACATACCAATAGCGGTAATCAGTGGAATCAAACGGTTACTACCACGTAAGGGGCGATAAGCTACCCGTTCAATACTGTAACCATAGGTACAGGTGACAATCATACTAAGAATAAAAGCACCTATGATTAATAAAGGGACACTTTCTAAGCCCATCATACTAAGGCCCAACAAAGCAATAAACGCTATATAAGAACCTATCATATATACTTCGCCATGAGCGAAGTTAATCATACCTATAATGCCATAAACCATTGTGTAGCCAATGGCGATTAATGCATAGGTACTACCTACAGTTAAACCATTTATTAACTGCTGAAGATAATGGTAATAATCCATAGTTAACCTTATTTAATTTTTATATTACTACTAGTCAAAATCCTATAAAAAGTAGGTAGCATACCTACCTACTTTTAAAATTAAATTATTTGGCTAGTGTTTTACTACCATCTTTATGCCACTCATAAACAGAGAATTGGAAACCGTTAATATCACCTTTTTTATCAAAAGAGATATTTTCACCCAATACCACATCAAATTTCTCACTATGAATTACATCAGCTACTTCTTCTGTATCTGTTGATTTAGCTTTCTCAATACCTTGTGCAATCACTTGTACTGCTGCATAAGCAGGTAATACGAAGGCTCCAGCCGCATCTACTTTTCTAGCTTTTAATGCTTCTACTACAGGCGCATTACGTGTATCGCTATCCACAGATCTTGGTAAAGTAACCAATAAACCTTCTGAAGCTTCACCAGCGATAGCTGATAACATTGGATTACCTGCTCCTTCAGGTCCCATAAATTTTGCATTTAATCCCTTTTCTTTAGCTTGGCGAAGTAACATACCCAATTCTGGGTGATAGCCACCAAAATAAACAAAATCTACATTCTCACGTTTTAGTTTAGTAATTAAACTAGAGAAATCTTTATCACCTACGTTGATACCTTCAAAGGTAATTACTTTAACGCCTTTACTTTCTATTGCATCTTTAAACGCAGTAGCAACACCTTCACCGTATTGTTGTTTATCGTGAATAACTGCTACAGCTTTAGGTTTAACTTTTTCTGCTACATAGCTAGCCGCAACAGGTGCTTGCATATTATCTAAACCGATAGTACGGAACACCATATGATAACCACGCTCAGTAATTTCTGGTGCAGTCGCTGATGGGGTAACCATTAACACACCATCTTCATCATAAATATTAATAGCTACTTGAGTAGGGCCTGAGCAAGTATGGCCTACTACAAATTTAACACCATCATTAACAATTTTATTTGCTACAGCTACACCTTGTTTAGCATCACACATATCATCATATTTAACGGCTTGTAATTTAGCGCCATTAACACCGCCTGCTTTATTAATTTCATCAACTGCTGCTAATGCGCCAGCAAAAACCATATCACCATATTGTACAACTGGGCCAGTTACAGGGCCTACAACACCAATTTTAATAGTTTCTGCGGCCAAGCCATAACCACTGAAACCAATAAAGGCCACCGCCGTTAGTAATTTTGAGAAATGATTCATTCGATAAACCCCATTAAATTTATTTATTTGATGCCTACTCAATTGATTTATATAGAATAAGCAATTTAACTTTTAGAAAACATAAACAATTAACTTTTTCCATGATTATCTTCATTTAATTGTTATATTCATTTTTAACTTTACTCAACTATCATAACAAAAAGATACACTCTGCATGCAGTAGAATTTTATAAACATGCTAGAGTAAACTTATAACTACATAATCTTATAAGGAATTATTTATTTTGGCAAAAACTATCTTTATTACTGGTTGCTCAAGTGGCATAGGATTGACTTCAGCCCATTATTTAAAGAGTCTTGGTTTTAGGGTCATAACCTCCTGTCGCAAAGAAAGTGACTTTAATAATTTACAACAACAAGGGTTTGAAGTTGTTTTATTAGACTTGGATAATAGTGAAAGTATTAACAAAGCTAGCTTACAAATCGCAGAAATGACCCAAGGCAGACTTTATGGTCTATTTAATAATGCAGGTTTTGGTATTTATGGGCCATTACAAGAAATTAGCCGTGAACAGCTAGAGAAACAGTTCTCTACCAATGTATTTGGCTTACATGAATTAACCAATAAACTATTACCACTGATGTTACCGCATAATGAGGGGCGTATTGTACAAACCAGTTCAGTGATGGGGTTTGTGGCTACTGCTGGACGTGGCGCTTATGCTGCCAGTAAATATGCGGTGGAAGGCTTAAGTGATGCTTTACGTTTAGAATTACATGGCACAGGTATAAAGGTTAGTTTAATTGAGCCAGGACCTATCAAGACATCATTTTCTAAAAATGTAAATCAGGTGGATGAACAAAATAAAGTAGTAAACCCAAGCATTGCTGCTAAATTTTCGTTAACCGCTGATGATGTTATGCCCTATCTAAAACATGCTTTCACTCACCTTAAACCTAAAATTCGTTATCGAATTACCATGATTAGTAAAAGTATGTGGCTAGCTAAACGCTTATTACCTAGCCGTTGGTTAGATAAGATTTTATTAAAGAAATAATTAAGTAGCTTACAAAACTGTAAACTACTTTTAGCTGTTTCTATATATTATTTATGCGCCTATTGGCAATACAGTTCTACCATATTGCTCATTAAGTACTTCTGCCATGGCTAAATAAATGGCGCTTGCACCACAAACAATTCCCTCGAAACCAGCAATGATTAGAATTGTTTTGCTACCAACTATATTACCAATAGCCAATAAAAAGAAAAGTACCACTAAACTACCAAACACAAACTGTAATGCTCGGTTACCTTGTAATGTACCAAAGAACATAAATAAGGTGAAAATGCCCCATAGCCCTAAGTAAATAAATAAAAAGCTTTAGTCTGTTGCAGAAATATC
>JBEBWU010000067.1:0-8039 GCA_040391985.1 Entomomonas sp.
CTGCTTTAGAACGTATATATCAACGTTCAATTATGTCCTCTTTTCATGGTATTTTTAGTGTAGGTGCTATGCTTGGATCACTATTGGGTGGACTATTAGCAAAATTCGCTATAACACCTGCCTATCATTTATCTATGGTTGCGATTTTATTGATTATAGGTGTAGTTATTAATCAAAGGTACCTATTACACTCAACAGATAATATTACCGATGAAATTAGAGCGGAGACTAAAGTACCGCTCATTGTTTTACCAAAAGGTAAATTATGGATTCTTGGTTGTGTGGCCTCAGCGGCAGTATTTGTTGAGGGAGCAATGGCAGATTGGTCAGCTTTATTTTTAGAGAATATGGGTGCTCAAGAGTGGTTGGCTGCACTTGGCTTAGCTTTTTTTACGGGAACTATGGCGGTAGGTCGTTTATTTGGTGATCGTTGGGTGGATTATGTGGGAGCAATTAGAGCAATTCAATGGGGTGCTGCCTGTTCAGTGTTAGGGTTGTTTATTGCTTTAATTAGCTATTTTCCTATCATTGCTATTCTAGGATTTGCTTTATCTGGTATTGGTATGGCAATTATTTTTCCTTGTTTACTGACCTTAGCAGCAAGGGTTAAAACCAAGGAGATGTCATCTGCGGCTGCCATAGCTTCAGTTGCGATGATGGGGTATGTAATGATGTTATTAGGCCCCCCAATGATAGGTTTTTTAGCACATGCTATAGGTCTGCATTTAGCATTTATTGCGTTATTTCTATCTAGTATTGTCGTGCTTTGTTTAGCAGGGTTTGCAAGACCCAATAAAACTAACTAAAAGGCTATTCTTTTAATTTAGAATAACCTTATTAACCCAGTTTGTTATTCTTCATCTGTTGCAACATGATCAGCATCCATATTGAGTTCTTTTATTTTTCTAGTAAGGGTGTTACGACCCCAGCCTAATAAGTCAGCAGCCTCACGACGACGGCCTGTAGTATGTTTTAGTGCAGCTTCAATCATTACCTTCTCAAAAGTAGGCATAGCCTCGTCTAATAGGTTTGTTTGACCTTGCTTAAGGGCTTGTTCTGCCCATAACTTTAGGTTTTGTTGCCAACTACCTGACGGAGTTTCTGGTTTAGTTTGATTAAGCACTTCAGGTGGTAGATCATCAATATGTACTTCTCTACCTGATGCCATTACAGTGATCCAACGGCAAATGTTTTCTAGTTGACGTACATTACCAGGCCAAGGAAGGTTTTTTAAATATTCTTCAGTTTCTGCTTTAAGCACTTTAGGTTCTACAGTAAGTTCTTTGGCGGTATTTTGTAAAAAATGCTTGGTTAGGGCAGGGATATCCTCACGGCGGTTAGATAAGCGAGGTATATGGATACGAATAACATTTAGGCGATGAAATAAATCTTCTCGAAACTTTCCTTCTTGTACTAGCATTTCAATATTTTGATGAGTAGCAGCGATAATACGTACATCCACTTTAATGGGTACATGCCCCCCTACACGATAGAATTCGCCATCTGCTAATACGCGTAATAGTCTGGTTTGTGTGTCAGCAGGCATATCACCAATTTCATCAAGAAACAAAGTACCGCCATTGGCTTGCTCAAAGCGACCGCGACGAAGTGTCGCTGCGCCAGTAAAGGCACCTTTTTCATGGCCAAAAAGTTCAGACTCCATTAAGTCTTTAGGAATGGCCGCCATGTTTAACGCAATAAAGGGTGCTTTTGCTCTTGGACTATGGCGATGTAGTGCGTGAGCAACCAGCTCTTTACCTGTGCCTGACTCACCGTTGATAAGTACACTGATATTTGATTGGCTTAGTCGACCAATAGCCCTAAAAACCTCCTGCATAGCAGGTGCTTCACCAATAATTTCAGAAGCAGGTTCAATAGGTTCAATAGCTGGGGTTGTATTGTTTATTTCTTGACTATGGATATAAGCACGTTTTACTAATGAGATGGCTTCATCAACATCAAAGGGCTTCGGTAGGTATTCAAAAGCCCCACTTTGATAGGAGGCAACTGCGCTGTCTAAGTCGGAATGAGCTGTAATGATAATTACTGGAATATCCGAGTAGTTTGCTTTTATATGGCCTAGTAAATCAAAGCCACTACTACCTGGCATACGGATGTCAGAAATGATGACATTAGGTTTACTGTATTCTAAGGCATTTAACACAGCATCAACATTATCAAAAGTTTGGGTTTGCATATTCGCTTGTTGTAATGCTTTCTCTAGTACCCAGCGTATTGAGCGATCATCATCGACGATCCAAACATTTTCAGTGTGACTCATAATAGTGTCATTCCTTATTCTAAGGGTAGAAAAATAGAAAACTTAGTATTCCCTGGTTGGCTATGGCATTCGATAGTCCCTTTATGCTGAGTAATAATATTTTGGGTAATGGCTAGTCCAAGTCCTGTACCTTCGGGGCGACCACTCACCATAGGAAAAAACAAAGTGTCTTTAATATAAGGAGGAATACCAGGGCCATTGTCAGTAATATCAATATTAATAACTAGTCGATGGCGAATGGTTCCTATGGTAAATTGACGTAAAACCCGTGTTTTTAGCGTAATTTTAGGGTCTTCTACAGTTGAGTTTTGTAAAGCTTCAAGCGCATTGCGAGTAATATTGAGTACTGCTTGAATAATCTGTTCTGCATCAACAGTTAATTCAGGAATGCTAGGGTCATAATCCTTAATTAAATGGATATTACCTTGGCTTTCAGCAGCAATAAGTTGATAAACACGTTCTAATATTTCATGAATATTAGTTGTTTGATAGTTTGGAAGTTTATTAGAGCCTAACATACGGTCCACTAAATTACATAATCTGTCTGCTTCTTCGATAAGAATATTGGTATATTCTTTAAAAGAATCATCTGTAAGGGCGCGTTCTAGTAATTGAGCTGCTCCACGAATACCACCCAATGGGTTTTTAATTTCGTGAGCTAGCCCTCTAATTAACAATTTATTACCTTCTTGTTGAGAGAGAATAACCTCTTCACGAGAAACTCTTAAAATATCCAATACAATAATTTCTATCAAAAAAAGTGTCTTATTTCCTGATGCTATGGGCGTAATAATATAATCAGCCATAACTTCTTGATTATTACTAGTCAGCAAGCAAGCATCATGTTTGGTGCATGCTTGTCCCTTTTCGAGTACTTGTTGTAAAGTGAGCGATTCTGTTTTTTCAGAGACAATATCAGTTATGGGAAGATTGACACAGCGTTGAAAGCTGGTTGAGAGCATAACCTCAGCAGCAGGATTAATATATTTAATATGTAATTTATTATCTAATAAAATAACTGTAGTGGTTAAATTATCTAATAATAGTTTATTAAGTGTTGTTGATAGTGTCATAACTAGTTGTCTCATTGCTTGCATAAGGTAATGCAAGAATTAAACCAATAGCAAATGCCTAATATCTTTCTTTAGATAAGTGGAATTTACTATGATTTCTTTGGTCTAAATTACCGTTAATTAAATTATGCACTATTTTTGTGCGTTTTCAATTTATTATGGTGCAATATAAACTTTTGCTGAACTTTGGTATAAAAAAGCAAAATAACTGATGATAAAATTATTGTTGGTAAGTTTATTTCTATATAATATAGCGGTTTATCCTTAATAAAAAATATATGACAAGCTGGAGATAATTAATTATGAAGCTGGTCTCTGGGAAGAAAAAGGCCAATAAGTTTCTTAAGCAAATTAGTTTAAGCGTTTGTTTGAGTGTAGCTTTATTTAGTAATTGTTGGGCCGAAACAAATGATCCGTGGCAAGGTTTTAACAGAGGTGTTTATAAGTTTAATGATACGGTTGACCGTTATACTTTAAAACCTATTGCCAAAGGATATCAATGGATTACTCCAAAGTTTGTACAAACGGGCGTCAGTAATATGGCTGATAACCTAGGTGAAGTTCAAAATTTTGGTAATAATGTATTACAGTTTAAGCTACATGATGCAGGTGTTGACTTAGCACGTTTCGGTTTTAATAGTACATTTGGTCTATTAGGTTTCTTTGATGTTGGATCTAAAATGGGACTACAGCGCAGTGATCAAGATTTTGGTTTAACACTAGCTCATTGGGGTGTACCTAGTGGTCCTTATTTAATGTTACCTTTCTTAGGTCCTAGTACGGTTAGAGATGCCACAGGTAGAGTGCCAGATTACTTTATGGGTGTTACACCTTATATTAATGATAATGGTGTTGTATATAGTATTTGGGGTGGAGAGATCTTAGATACACGAGCTCGCTTATTATCTCTTGAAGATATGATAGTAGGTGATCCTTATATTTTTATACGTAATGCTTATTTAGAAACCCGTGAGTATAAAATCAAAGGTTATGTGGAAGACGATTTTTAGTTAGGCTAAAAACATAAGTAATAAAAAAGGGGCTAATTAAGCCCCTTTTTTATTATGTATTACTTATTTTTCAAAGCGTTTGAACACTAATGTTGCATTAGTGCCACCAAAACCAAAGCTATTAGACATAACATGGTTTAGTGTTACATTTTCTACTGTAGATGTTTGAATAGGTAAGTCTGCTACTTCAGGATCTAATGTCTCAATATTAGCAGAACCAGCAATAAAGTTACCTTCCATCATCAATAAGCTGTAAATTGCTTCTTGTACACCAGCAGCACCTAATGAATGACCTGATAAACTCTTAGTAGAGCTAATAGGAGGTACTTTACCATCTTTAAACATTTCACGAACTGCTTTAATTTCAGCAATATCGCCCACAGGTGTTGAAGTACAATGCTTATTAAGATAGTCAATAGGACCAGTTACGGTAGATAGTGCTTGCTGCATACAACGTAGTGCACCTTCACCACTTGGCGCAACCATATCATAACCATCAGAAGTTGCACCATAACCTACTAATTCAGCATAGATTTTAGCGTCACGTTTTAAGGCATGTTCTAGTTCTTCAACTACTAACATACCACCACCACCTGCGATAACGAAACCATCACGGTTAGCATCATAAGCACGTGAAGCTTTTTCAGGAGTGTCATTGTATTGGCTAGAAAGGGCACCCATCGCATCAAATAGGAATGATTGTGTCCAATGCTCTTCTTCACCACCACCAGCAAACACCATGTCTTGTTTGCCCATTTGGATTTGTTCCATAGCAATTCCGATACAGTGGGCACTCGTAGCGCAAGCTGATGAAACTGAGTAGTTAAGCCCTTTAATTTTAAAAGGTGTAGCCAAGCAAGCAGACACTGTACTGCCCATGGTACGTGTTACACGATAAGGGCCTACACGTTTAATGCCTTTTTCACGAAGTGTATCTAATGCTTCCATTTGATTAAAGGTAGAAGCACCACCGCTACCAGCAATTAAACCAACACGAGGGTTAGAAACTTGCTCTTCTGTCAAATTAGCATCAGCAATGGCTTGTCTCATTGCTAAGTAAGAGAAGGCAGCGGCATCACCCATAAAACGTTTAATTTTACGATCAATAAGCTCTTCTAAATTAAGATCAATTGACCCACAAACATTACTGCGTAACCCCATTTCCGCATATTCTGGATTAAAACGGATACCTGAACGACTAGTACGAAGACTAGTAGAAACAGTTTCTTTATCGTTGCCTAGGCAAGAGGTTATGCCTAAACCAGTAATCACAACTCGACGCATACGAATAACCCTTAGAAGTTGTCAGTGGAAGTAAATAAGCCAACACGTAAGCTGTCAGCAGTGTAGATTTCTTTTCCATCTACGCTAACACTACCATCTGCGATGGCTAATATCAATGAACGATTAATAGTACGTTTAATATGAATATGGTAGGTTATTTTTTTTGCAGTGGGAACAACTTGACCTGAAAATTTTACCTCACCAGCACCAAGCGCTCTGCCACGACCAGGATTACCTTGCCAACCAAGATAAAAACCAACTAACTGCCATAAAGCATCTAAGCCAAGACAGCCAGGCATCACAGGATCACCTATGAAGTGGCATTGGAAAAACCATAGATCAGGGCGAATATCAAGTTCTGCAATGATTTCTCCCTTGCCATATTTGCCCCCTGTAGAGTTGATATTAATAATTCGGTCCATCATCAACATATTGGGCGCAGGTAATTGAGCGTTGCCCGGACCAAACAGCTCGCCTCGACTGCATTTAAGCAAATCTTCATAGGAATAACTGTGTTGTGGTGTCATGTAAACTCCTTAGATCATTTATAATTAAAATGTTGATAGCTACCTACCTAACTATTAGCTATTATGTCTGCCTACTGGCAGAAAAAGATTATAAATAATCTAATAATGTAACGAGTAGTGGCTATTGCTTAAGTATATAAAAGTTGTATTTTACCTTTTAATGATTTAAAAATACAAACATTCTAAAATATTGAATTAATAATTTAGTATTAAATGATATTGCATAGTTAGGTATTTACTGAAAATAAGTAGGTTTTATATGAGTTATCAGAGAACTGTAGCAGTAATTGGTGGTGGTAGTTTTGGTACAGCATTAGCTAATTTATTGGCAGAAAATGGTCATAAGGTTCTAATGTGGATGCGAGATGCGCAACAGGCAGAAATTATTCGTACTGAACGACAAAGCCCCCGTTACTTAAAAGGTGTACCTATTCATGCAGCAGTTGATCCAACTACTGACTTAGCGCAGGCGATTAAGCCTGACTTACTATTTATTGCGTTACCCTCTAGTGCCTTACGTGAAGTATTAAAACCGATTGCCAATGAATTGAATAATAAAATATTAGTCAGTATGACTAAAGGAATTGAGGCCAATACTTTTTTATTAATGAGTCAGATTCTACAAGAACTTGCTCCTCAAGCCAAAATAGGGGTGTTATCTGGGCCTAATTTAGCAAGAGAGATTGCTGAGCACGCATTAACAGCCACAGTAATTGCTAGTGAAGATACTAATGTTTGCCAACAAGTACAAGAAGTCTTACATGGGCGTACTTTTAGGGTCTATGCTAGTAATGATCGCTATGGTGTTGAATTAGGTGGGGCTTTAAAGAATGTGTATGCCATCATGTCAGGCATGACTGTAGCTTTAGGTATGGGAGAGAATACCCGTGCTACATTGATTACTCGAGCTTTAGCAGAAATGACACGATTTGCTGTAAAGCTTGGTGCAAATCCTATGACATTTTTAGGATTGGCAGGTGTAGGAGACTTATTGGTCACTTGTAGTTCTCCTAAAAGTAGAAATTATCAAGTTGGCTATGCCATTGGTCAGGGATTATCATTAGAAGAAGCTGTAAGTCGATTAGGCGAAGTGGCTGAAGGGGTTAATACTTTAAAAGTATTAAAAGCTAAATCCGATGAGTTGGGGATTTACATGCCCTTAGTAACAGGCTTGTACGCCATCATATTTGGCGGTATGAGCTTAGAAAAGGTAATTGAAAAACTGATGTTGGCAGAGCCCAAAACAGATGTTGATTTTATTTCAACAGAAGGTTTTTAAAATAAAAGGGTGGATAACCCTTTTATTTTAATTCAAACATATCTGCATCTTGATAAGCAGGAAATGATTCTCGAAATGCTAATAGTTTACTGCCAGATAGGGTATAGTTAAAAATCCCCGCTTTATCTTCACAGTTAACTAATTGTTCACCAAGATAATCAAACAGTTGGCTATCGCCACTATAAGGATATCCTTTGCCATCTTTACCAATACGATTAATACCTGCTGTATAGCACAAGTTCTCTATAGCTCTAGCAGGTAATAAACGATTCCATTGTTGGCGTCGAGCAGAAGGCCAATTAGCAACATATAATAATAAGTCTGTGTTATATGGGTCTCTACTCCAGACTGGGAAACGTAGGTCATAACAAATAAGAGGACGGATTTTCCAACCTTTATGTTCAACTAATAGTTGATATTCACCAGCAGAGTAATGCATATGCTCATTAGCCATCCGAAATAAATGGCGTTTATCATATTGCACCATAGTGCCATCAGGTCTTGCCCAAAATAATCGATTAAAGTACTTATTGTCATTAGTACGAATAATTAAACTACCTGTAATGACAGATTGTAATTGAATAG